>QNAR01000035.1 GCA_003643975.1 Thermotogae bacterium
AAGCTTCCTGTTGTAAAAATAACCGATGTTGTAGATCAAGCAGCTGACTTTGTAAATTACACTGGAACAGAAATGAATCCGATGAGGGGAACTATTTTATTAAGCGCAAACGATGCCAGGAAAGCCCTGGGAATAAATATACCAGATGCCTTTAGTGATATTTTTATTTCAAATAAAGGGGATTATCTCAAAGGTGAAGCTCTTACACCCAAAGTTGTGTCCTTTGTTAAAACCCATGGGGATGGCTTCTTTGATTTAGAAACTGTTAAGAGCGAAGTCGTTTCCGATGCCTCCCAGGGAAATATTGGACTTATTTTCCTTGCACTTAGCCTTTTTGCCATTGTGGCAGGTATTTTCTTGCTGATCAATATATACATTATGCTTTCCGAAGAAAGAAAAGTAGAATTAGGCACATTGAGAGCAATTGGTTTCAAGAGAAATGAAGTGTCAAAAGTTATCACTTTTGAAGGCTTTTTTTACTCTCTTTTTGCAGCTATCGCGGGCATACCTACGGGATTATTTATAACTAAATTCATACTTTCCAAATTTGTAAATCTGGTAAACAACATATCCGTGCTCATCTCCTCAGCTGGTTCAAGATTAAATACAAGCGCATTTGAAGCTACCTTTGATCTGTATGTTAAACCCTCAACATTGATTTACGGTTTTTTGTTGGGTATGATGATTCCCATCTTGGTTTCACTTTACGCTGGTAGAAAAATTTCCAGAATGAATATTGTCAGAGCAGTTAGAAACATACCCGAAGAACTGGGGATTGAGACAAAGAGTTTTAAATTATTGTCTATTCTATCGGTGATTATCTCGGCTTTGATTGCCTTTGGGGGATTTAGATCGGAGAATGCTTCCTTTTTTGTTTTGGGAGTCGTCCTTGTGCTTTTTACTCTTCCTCTTGCAATACCGATAAAGAAAAAGCGATTGGTTGTATCTTTTTTTAGCATAGCCGCGCTTGGATTCATTTTTTGGAGCAATTCAGTAGATTTTGTCAATAAAGCTGGTTCCGATTCCATTACACTTATCGCCATTAAGGGATTTTCTATCCTACTATCTGTAATGCTTCTTGGAACTTACAACCTTAAAATTTTTGAGTGGATACTGTTAAAGCTTTTCAAAAGAAGCAAGAAGCACACTCCAACTCTGAAAATTTCAATTTCTTTCCCTGCGAGAAATAAACTCACAACTGCCATGACAATCGCTATGTATGCCATGGTAGTGTATATAATCACTGTTATTTCTATTATCCCCTATACTCAGGAAAAAAATCTCGCTGAAAGCAGAAACCTTTTCCTTTATGGCTATGATGTTTACGCATCTTCATTATCCGGGGAAACAACTATGTCTGCTACTGAATTTTCTACCCTCGAGGGAGTTCAAGCAGCTACGACCATACTCGTGGGAAGGGCGAAAGTTATTACACCTGTTGGGGAATCTAAAAAGGTGAATGTTTATCTTATAGATGAAAAATTCCCCGAGGGGAGTTCTTTTGCATTGAAAAACCTCAAAACCACTGGCTCATTAAAAGGCGCAAGATCTGATATTTCAGTTTTATGGAATTATCTCGTTTCTCACCCTGAAGCCATAGCAATTTCGGAAAGTGTTCTCAAAGCCAATCCTGGAGATAATGTCACGATCACCGAATTTTCTTCCGAACAAGCTTTCTCAGGCCCTCAACAACCAAGAAGGGAAACCAGGAGTGTGTGGATTCCTCTTGAAAGTCCAATGAAGCTTTCTGTTGTTGGCGTTATTCCAGAGGATACCCTTTCTATGTTCAACGGGATCTTTATTTACTCCAAAAGTTTGCCCGAAGAAATCTGGGCAAAATTAAGCAGTAAAATGTTATTCATAAGTCTCAATGGAAATAGCTACGAAGAAAAGAAGACGAATTATGAAAAGGTGAGTTCGCTAGTCGGAATGTCAGGTATGTTTTCCATTTTTATAGATGATATCCTAAAGATTATTAACAGTTCTATCAAAGGGATCGTTGAGATTTTCAGGTCTTTTTTGTACTTTGGCATGTTCGTGGGTATTGCAGGTACCGCCATTACAATGTTCAAAGCATTTTACAGGCGTAAAAGGATCATAGGGATTCTCAAGTCCATAGGCTTCACCCGGAATATGATCTTTTCTTCATTCTGGATTGAGGCTAGTTTTTCAGTGATAATCGGGCTTTTGCTGGGCTTTTTAACGGGGATTTTGACAACTTACGAAATGTTTTCATCTCCAGCACTAGAAGGGTTGAATTTCTATATACCATGGTCCCAGCTGATGATTATGGGATTCAGTTTTTATGTAATCTCGCTCTTATCTACCTTTGTTCCAAGTTATCTCGCTTCAAAGCTGCCACCAGCTGAAGCGATACGATACTTTGAATAGTACAGTGAAAATGAAGCACGAATTCCTTTCATGATAAAATCGGCTCAGGGGGTAACATGGGTAAAATACTCGTTGTCGACGACGATAGAACGATAAGAATGTTGCTAAAGTTAATACTTAACAAGGTAGGACATGATGTTCTGGAAGCTTTTGATGCAAAAACAGGCTTAAGTGTGGCAGAACTCGAATCTCCAGATTTAATTCTTCTTGATCTCATGCTTCCAGATATGAATGGTTTGGAATTGCTTGACACCATAAAGAAAAACAAACAGTTGGAAAAGATACCAATCATTGTTCTCACGGGATCTACGGACCAGGAAAACAAGCTCATCGCTCTTAGAAATGGCGCTGTTGACTTTATTACAAAGCCTTTCCTGCATGAAGAAGTGCTTTTAAGGGTGAAAACCCAGCTGAAGCTTCACAATTTGATCAACTCTCTTGAAAACGCCGTATCAATTTTGGAAAAGGACCTGGTGGCTGCTGCCCGAATCCAAAAATCACTGATTCCTTCTTCTCCTCCTGAAGGTTATTTTGAAAGCATACATTGGATTTATGAACCTTCCCACAAAGTTGGAGGGGATATTTTCGATATCATCGCTATTGATGAGAAGACAGTGTTGTTATACCTTGCTGATATTGCAGGACACGGTGTAAATGCTGCCATGTTATCCGTTATTGTTCACAGGTTTATCGAGGATTACTGTGATAACCATCCGAATTTTGAATTAGGCAAATTCATGTTAGAACTTGATAAAAATTTCAGATTCAACGATTTTAAGCTGTTTTTTACTGTAACGGCTGCTCTCTTTCACAATGACAGCAAAACAGTAGAAATAACAAATGCTGGTCACCCCGCACCAATACTTATCGCAGAAGACATCTTTGAATTGAAAGAATCCGCTGAAAGTATTATAGGTATAGATATGCTTAAGGGCAGCACTAAAAGCTATAACATTTCTTCGGGAGCAAGATTTTTTCTGTATACTGACGGAGTTACCGAAGCAACTGATGACGATGGTCAGCTTTTTGGCTCAAGAAGACTCATGGAAAGCCTTTACAAATATAGAAACCTTGAATTGAAAAACCAGTTGGAAAGCGTTTTCTATCAATTGAAGGCTTTCAACGGCTCCAAAGAATTTGAAGATGACATATCAATCATTGGTATACAATTTCAATAGGGGGGATTCCATTGTTTAAAGTTGAGAAGGTCAATGGCACGTGCTCAGTGATCAAATTGAAGGAACCCACGAGAATTACAGGCGAAATCTCCATCGAATTCAGAGAATGGTTATTAAAACAAAAGCTCGAGCAATCTAAAGCGGTAATCTTCGATGCGGATAATCTGATTTTTATCGACAGCATGGGAATAGCCTCATTCATCGCATTATACAAGAAATTATCTCAAAGCAGGATCCCCATAGTACTGTGCGGGTTATCGCCAGACTTAAAGAACCTGTTTATGATGCTTAAGTTGAATACATTGTTTGATATCGATTGTGACTCGGTTTCAATGGCATTAGAAAGATTTGGGAGATGATCCCATGGTAAAGGAAATTGTGGTTCAGGAAAAAAGAATAACCGCGTTCACAAATGAAAAATTTTTCGATGATCTGTTTGGCTTTGTCGACAGTGACGATATACTCGCTCTTAACCTGAAAAACGTTGATATTATTGACTCATCAGGCGTTGCAAGGATTCTTTCCTTGAGTAAAAAACTCGAAAACATGGGTTCTGAACTCATCATTGTTTCTCCTTCACCTTATGTGAGGAAAGTGCTTTTGCTTCTTGGCATAAACAAAGTGATAAAAATCGTTGAGGATATTTCTGAATTATTAGTGGATCCTCGTGAGGAATGAAATGTTTTTACAAGTAAAAGCGAACCTGAAAGAGGTTGACAATGCTTCATCAAAAATATACGAGAAATTAGTACCGATTGTGGGCAACGAAAAGGCCTTTATAGTCGAGTTGGTCATTATCGAAACGTGCACAAATATCGTGAAACATGGTTGCACAATGAAAAACAACCGGATTGACATTAAAGTAGATATAAAACAGCGGGATATCGAAATAACCATATCTGATTCTGGAAAACCCTTTAACCCTCTAAAAAGGAAACTGCCGGATCTTTCGAGAATAGAGGAATTCAAAGATGGTGGTATGGGAATATATTTGATAAGGTCCCTGGCAAAGAAGGTTTCATACAAATATGTCGAAGGAAAGAACCAGCTGGAAATGCTTCTGTAAGCTATCCCCAAATTTTTCGTTTCAATTTTATTAGAGCTTTCAATTGCGAGTGTAGTTCATCGATTTGTTGCTCCTTTGCAGATTTTTCTATGCTCAACCCAAGTTTTGATACTTCTTCAACCGAGTACATCGAGCCAGAACCTTTTAAACTATGCCCTTCTATGGCCAGTGATTCAAAATCCTCTTCTTTTATTTTCTTCTGAATAAATTCTATCCTTTCTTCGATGAACTTGCCGTATTCTTTAAACATTGTAAGGGCTTCTTCCATGGAAAGCCCCATTTTTTTGGCAAAAACTTCAACCCTGCCATTGAAGGCACTTGAAGCGTCTTCTATATCAGGGTTTTCTTCATTGCCGATTTCTTCGTTTTTTTTCAGATCCAGGAACTTCCTCACCGCATCAAGGAGGTCTTTCCGCTTGACAGGCTTACCCAAATAGCCATCACATCCAGCTATTAAAGCTTTTTCTTCATCACCACGCAAGGTATGAGCAGTGAGGGCAATTATCGGGGTTTCAATACCCTTTTTTCTCAATTTCCTTGTCGCTGTATAACCATCCATTATTGGCATTTGCATATCCATGAAAACCATATCGAATTTTTCCTTGCCCATGATTTCAACTGCAATTTTCCCGTTTTCGACAACCTTGACTTCATGTCCCATCTTTTCCAGCATTTTTTTGAATAACAATCTATTTGCCTCGTTGTCTTCCACAATTAGAATTTTCGCCTTTTTAGGTACAAATTTTTCTGCTTTCTGAATCGTGCTGTAAATTTTATTTATAAGACGATCTTCGGAGATTGGCTTTGCAACCGTAAATTCGCCAAAAATCTGATCAATGTCCCTTCTCTCTGAAAGGATCAAAAACGGGATTTTCAGCTTTTCCAGAAACCCTTTAAGCTCTCCAACGTAAGAATCACCATCTAAAAGCACAAAAGAAAACTCTTGATTATTCAACAAAAGCTTTGCGAGATCCAGGTCATCCGTATATCTATACTTCATACCATGTCTGGAAAATGTAGATCCAAGGTTCTCCAAGAGTTCAGTATCCTGCGTTATCAAAAGCAACATTAAGGAACTGGATTTATCACTCTCTGTCGGTATGTTACTAACGACAGAAGGGATTTCTTTTTTAAGCCTTATGGTGATTTCTGTCCCTTTACCAGGGGAACTTTTTATGAAAAGTTCTCCTTCAAGCAGTTCAACGAGACGTTTTGTAATTGTAAGGCCCAGACCAGTTCCACCATATTTTCTTGACATCGTTCCATCCAGTTGTGTAAATGGCTCAAATATCCTTTTAAAATCTTTCTCTGATATGCCTATCCCGGTATCTTTCACAATGTAGTCGATGGTTGTTTCGCCATTAATGGCCCTTATGGTAACATATCCAGTTTCTGTAAACTTTATCGCATTTGAAATGAGATTTGTGAGAATCTGCCGAATTCTCAACTCATCGCCAAGAAGATATTCAGGAATGGCTTCATCGATGTTATAAGCCAGATGTAATTCTTTAGAAGACGCCAGAGGAATGTATGTTTCAACGAGGTTTTTGAGTAATTCCCGTGGACTATAAGGAACCTTAAAGGTTTCTAATTTGCCGGATTCTATCTTTGAAAGGTCAAGTACATCATTTATGAGATTGAGGAGATGTTCACCGCTTTTATAAATTGTAGAAAGATATTTTCTCTTCTCAGGATTGTCTTCTTCAGCCATGAGAAGTTCTGTAAAGCCAAGCACGGCATTCATAGGGGTGCGCATTTCATGAGACATATTTGCAAGGAATTCGGATTTCATCTTATTGGCTTGCTGCGCTATTATTGATGCCTCTTTCAGCTGTTCATTAGAGAGTTTAAGCTTCTCAAGGGTATCCTTGATAAATTCCATAGTCTTGTTGAGCTCTTGAGCTATAAGTTGCAGTTCGTCGCGGGATTTTATTTTCACCTTTTCGAATTTTCCCTGTTTTATTGATTCGAATCCTTCGATGATATTTTTCAATGCCCTGGATATATATGAATTCAATGTCGCAGAAAAGGTAAAAGAAAAAAGCAATACAAACATTGTTACAGCAAGCATCAGATAAGCAAAGCGCTTTTGGAAAATACTGAGCAGTTTTTCCGATTGAAGAATGTAGACGTTAGCTCCGACTAATTCAACACGATCAACCAGATATTTGCTTCCAAATAGCAATTGGTCCAACCAACTACGCACTGCAACGTAGTTGACAGGTCTTTCAGAACTGTCGTCATATAAGTTTTTTACCATAGTGGGATATATTTCTAATTCCTTAAAATCCTCTGGAACTATGTAAAGACCATTCTTATAAAGGAAAACAAGAGTATCTTTCCCTAGAGAACTAGAAAGAGCATCTATCAATGATTTATCGACTTTGCTGGCAAGAAGGAATTTTCTCCCGCTGTAATCGACCTGATAAAAATAAAGCAACTCGCCATGGAAAGCATAGAATGTATTTCCAAATTCACTCAGTAGATTTTCATAACTTTCCGAAAGGTTAACTTCGTCTTTGAAAACTGCTATGTTATCGGGTTTGTATTCAACCAGTAGTTTGACCTCGGGAAGTAAACGACCATTCTCAAGAAAGAACTCGAGATTATCACGTAATGATTTCTTGTACTCAATGAACCAGCTATACACATCCTGCTTTTTCGCTTCGAGATAGCTCGTGTATTCTTCTTTAGAAGCCCTTACAAATGAAAGAAAGGTAAAGACACCTATGAAAATTAAAACCAAAACCACAAAAAGAAAAAACTGTAAAGAAACTTTTCGGCTGAGCCTTCCCATAGACACCCTCCTCGTTTGATTTTACCATTTATGCAAATTGCATCAGACAAAATCCCATGAATCAATTATTCGTTGTTCAGGATGTTAACTCCATACTTTCTAAGCAAAAGCTGAATATTTGATATACTACTATCAAGATGGAAATTTAA
Source organism: Thermotogae bacterium (assembly GCA_003643975.1). Taxonomy (GTDB): domain Bacteria; phylum Thermotogota; class Thermotogae; order Petrotogales; family Kosmotogaceae; genus Kosmotoga_B. The sequence continues at coordinate 7,582 of QNAR01000035.1, forward strand.
ATTGGAGGTATTACGATGAGGACAAAGATAATGCTTGACAGCACCGCCGATATTCCTCGAGACTGGATAGAGAAACTCGATATAACAACCATTCCTCTGCACTTGACCTGGCCCAATGGAACACAAGAAGATGATGATTCCAGAGACCTTTCAGTCATAAAGGATTTTTGGAGACGGCTTGAAATTAGCGAAAAACTTCCTACTACTTCCCAGCCATCCCCAGGAGAAATACGCTCTCTTTATGAAAAGGCATTTGAGGATGGATATGAAGAAATTCTCGTACTTTGCATTTCCACAGGCATTTCGGGTACCTATAACACGGCAAAAATGGTCGCTGAAGAATTTGACAAGCCCATTTATGTAGTCGATACAAAAAAAGCAAGTGCCATCAATTCACTCGTGGCAAAACGTGCTCGTGAATTGATAACTGAGGGTAAAAATGCAGAAGAAAGCGGAAAAATCCTTGAAAGAGAAATCGCTGAAGGCAGATACCATGCAGTTTTTTATGTCTCGAAGTTCGACTTTCTTGTAAAAGGCGGAAGGGTTTCTAAATTTCAGGGGTTTGTAGGAAACCTGCTGAGCATCAACGTCGGTTTGTATATTAAACACGAAAGTGGAGCATTGATTCCATTCAAAAAGGTGCGGGGTGAAAAAAAAGCCCAAACTATGTTGTTGAACAAGATTTTGGAAGAGGTTCCCAAAGGTTCCACGGTGGATGTGATACTTGTGCACGCTGATAATGAAAACGGTATAAACGCACTGAAGAAGCTTCTTGAAGATACTTATGTCATCCGCAAAATGACTACGTCAATTATGGGGAAGATAATATCAACTCACGTTGGTCCGGGTACAGCGGGTTTTGGACTTTACTGGGTAAAGTGAGAAGTGATGAGCATGGATAAAGGTAGAGAGATAAAGAGATTTTTTATCCTTGCTTTAACCGATTACCTTTTGATATACGCCTCTTATGCTCTGGGAATGTATTTCAGGTACGGTATTTTCAGCCTCAATGAACCTGAGTTCTTTCAGAATGGGGCTTTCTTCAGCCTTATTGTTCTACTATCGCTGATCGTCAACGGAACATATCGTGTATCATGGAGTTACGCCAATTTCCGGGATTTTTGGATAATTCTCCGTAGTACCTTAATCGGATATATCGCAGGTTTTCTCTTCGGCAGATTCATGTTGCTTTTTGATGTCAAGATTTTCACTGTGCCTATCACCGTTTCCACAATGACTTTCATTGGAGCTACACTGCTGATCATATGGTCAAGGATTTTTTGGCTTACATATCTCTTCTTGAGAATTGACCGTGAAGGTGGCTCAAGTGACAAACTATTGATTATAGGAGCTGGAGATGCCGGGATGTCCATAGCAGAAGAAATCATGCGAAATCCCTCCTATGGAAGGATAATAGGTTTCCTTGACGATTCTCCGAGAAAACGAGGAAAACGTATCCATGGATTGCCTGTTTTAGGCACTACCGAAATGGTTATGGATCTGGTTGAAAAGCATAACATATCCAGGGTTATCATCGCCATTCCTTCAGCCAGTTCTGAAGAAATCAGACGTATAATGTCTCTCATTGACCTGAAAAAAGTCCAGGTTCAAACACTTCCGGGGCTCGCTGAACTCATGAACAAAAAGGCTAGTCTTGGATACTTAAGAGAAATCAGCGTTGAAGACCTTCTGGGCCGTGAAACAGTATCTGTTGAAAAAAACGAATTGAGAAAATTCATCTCAGGTAAAAGAATTCTGGTAACAGGAGCCGGCGGAAGTATTGGTAGCGAGCTTTGCAGGCAAATCGCTGAACTCTCACCAGCGGCGATATTTCTGCTTGGAAAGGGCGAAAACAGCATATATGAAATCGAAAGCGAACTAAAAAGCGCTTATCCGAAGCTCAAAGCACACCGTATAATCGCAGATATTCAAGATGAACACAGAATGGAATACCTTTTTTCAACATTGCAGCCCCAACTTGTTTTCCATGCCGCAGCTCATAAACATGTTCCCATTATGGAAGAAAACCCCACCGAAGCTTTCAGGGTGAACAGCCTTGGTACGTATACAATTGCCAGATTTGCAGACAAATACCATGTAGAGACTATGGTGATGATTTCAACGGACAAAGCGGTGAATCCATCTTCCATTATGGGGGTTTCCAAACGGCTTGCTGAGGAAATGTTGAGGGCAATTTCCGGAAAATCTGAAACCAAGTTTGCAATGGTTAGGTTTGGCAACGTTTTAGGAAGCAGGGGAAGTGTTGTACCGAAGTTTAAAAAGCAGATTCAGTCTGGAGGTCCTGTGACTGTCACAGATCCACGAATGACCCGCTATTTTATGACAATTCCTGAAGCTGTCTCACTTGTGCTTCAAGCAGGGGCTCTTGCTTCCAGTGGAGAAGTTTTCGTTCTGGATATGGGAAAGCCTGTGAAAATTTCTGATCTTGCCAGGGACATGATCACTTTGGCGGGCTATGTACCTGATCAAGAGATAGAAATAAAGTACACTGGCATCAGACCTGGCGAAAAGCTTTTTGAAAGACTCTCATTGCAAGGCGAAGCATTTGAAAAAACGCCTCATCCAAAAATCTTTAAACTCAAATCCGGAAAGAGATTATCTTCAGAACAGCTTGAAGAATTGGTCAGCAAGCTCAAAAAAGCTGTTGAAAGCAGTGACTTCAATGGGCTAAATTCGCTCATAAAAGAATACGTCCCTGATGCAACAGCACAGATCGAAACTACTATTCCTGAACTTGGCAAAAAAGGAGAGTTGCAAAAATGAATTTTTATCTTGATTTTGTTAAAGGTTATCCCTTTCTATCTGCGATAATTCAGTTCGCCATCCTTGGAACTATTGGAGAGGTTGTTGCCACCAGAATATCAGGTAGGGGAAAATTAAGGGGTATGGAAC
>QNAR01000036.1 GCA_003643975.1 Thermotogae bacterium
ATAATCCTTTAACGAGAAAAGGCTTTGAATACCATTCCCCATGGATTCTACCCGATATAACTCGTCATTTGATGGAAGAATGTCGATAGTGGCAAAACCTTTGGTAACAGATCTTTTCAAACGATTCGGATCAAAACTTTCCCCCTCTGATATGATAGTTGCGAGATTGATTTCTCCGTCTTCATATGGATCCTGATCCATCGCTATGGTGAGATTGCCTGACGGATCAAGGTCCACAAGCAATACACTGTATCCTCCCAAAGCGTATTCATAAGCAAGACTATAAGTTAGGGTGGTTTTCCCTACTCCACCTTTATGGTTGGTAATCGCTATCACGGACAAAGAAACCACCTCGTGTTATAACAATCTCTTTGCAATATCAGCTATTTCCTTTTCATTCATGGACTCTCCGCTTATAACGAGATCCAGAGCATATCCAAAAAGAAGCTGAGAAAGCCTTTTTATAACCCGGGTAGCTCTGGACTTTGACATATGCTTAATCAGTTCTTCCTTGATATTTTCTTCAATTTGGGACTTAAAAGAACGCATTATCTCCCTGATTCTCCTGTTTTTCTTTCCGTAAAGCCACAGGTAAATCAAGGTTATCAACACATCTTCGTGTTCCTCATCCATTTCGTTGACAACTTGAATCATAGCTTCAATAAAGTCTTTTGGTTCGAGACCTTCTTCAAAAAGACGGTTAATTTTGGGAAGCAAGTAATTGTTTATAGCATATCTTGACAGGTCAATGAGCATTCCCTCTTTAGATCTGTGGTGATAATGTATGGCAGCAAGATTCACATCTGCCTCTCCCGCCACCTTTCTGGTGCTCAAGCCTTCAATTGTCTCTTGAGAGATAACCTTAATGGCAGCTTCCATGATTTTCGTCCTTGTAACTTCACCACGCATTGTCATCACTCCTTTCAATCATTCGTTCTGTTCAATTATAGCATAACTACTTACTAAAATTAAGCCGGGCAATTTGCCCGGCATGCAATTTAAATCTTTTCACAAGATAATCCTGGTTCCGAATTCCTCTTCAATGGCTTTCTTAACACCCTCAAGCGAAGTTATTATGGCTTGATGTCCGGTTTTTTCTACGAAATCAACAGCAGCTTCAATTTTTGGATACATACTGCCTTTAGCGAATTGTCCTTCTTCCATCAATCGTTTGGCCTCATCGATTTTCAGATTTTTCAGGGCTTTTTGGTCTTTTTTCCCAAAATTCAGATACGCATAATCAACAGCAGTTAGAATCACAAAGATATCAGCACCAATCAACCGCGCCAACAAAGAAGAAGCCCTGTCTTTATCTATTACAGCTTCTACTCCTCTGAGCTCTCCAGTATCATCTATCACAACAGGTATCCCGCCACCACCTGCCGCAACAAGAACATTATCGGCTTCTAAGAGAGTTTTGATCGATTCTATTTCCACTATGTTCAAGGGCTTTGGTGAAGGCACTACTCTCCTCCACCCTCTACCAGCATCTTCTTTCATAATCCAGCTCTTGCTCTTTTGTAGGGTTTTCGCTGTTTGCTCATCGTAAAAAGGGCCAACAGGTTTCGTTGGGTTTTCAAAACCCGGATCATTTCTATCTACAACTACCTGCGTGAGCACGCAGCTCACAGGGATACTCAGACCTCTTCTCTTAAGCTCGTTGGATAATGTTTGTGTGATCAAATATCCTATTGACCCTTGTGTCATTGCATCGTTAACGTCTATTGGAAAAGGGGGTAAGGTATCCTTTGCGATTTCCTGCTGCACCAGCAAATTACCAACCTGGGGACCATTACCATGGGTAATTACAAGGTCAAATCCATTCTCAATGAGATCTGCAAGGTGTTTAACTGTACCATAAAGATTAGTTTTCATAACTTCGGCGGTTGGTTTTTCGCCAGGCTTGTTCAAAGCATTTCCACCTATTGCCACCACTATTTTTTTCATCATGGGCCTCCTCACGTTTTATAAGCTTATAAGAGAGTAGCGATCATAACCGCCTTGATCGTGTGCTTTCTATTTTCTGCTTCTTCAAAAACCCTTGATTTAGGCCCTTCAATCACTTCACGTGTAACTTCATTGCCTTTTACGGCTGGAAGGCAATGAAGGAAAATCGTGTCATGCTTTTTAGTGGCATTCATGAGTTCCTGATTCACTTGATAAGGCTTTAAAAGAGCGATCCTTTCCTTGAGTTTCTCTTCTTCGCCCATAGATGCCCAGACATCTGTATATATCGCATCGGCTTCCTTTACGACTTCTTTAGGGTTATCGCTGACAGTAATTTTCGCACCCGTGTCCTTTGCAATTTCTCTGCACCGAGAAACCAGAGCTTCAGACGGCCAAAGCTCTTTTGGACCACAGGCAACGTAATGCAGACCCATTTTAGCAGAGCCTATCATGAGAGAATTTGCAACATTGTTTCTTGAATCTCCCATGTAAACGAGCTTTCTCCCTCTCAATGTTCCGAAATGCTCTTCAATCGTCATGAAATCAGCAAGGATTTGAGTTGGGTGATAAAGATCGGTTAAACCATTATATACGGGAATTCCAGACCATTTCGCCAGTGTTTCGGCGGTTTCTTGTTTAAACCCTCTGAAAGCGATGGCGTCAAACATTCTGCCAAGAACCCTTGCGGTATCTTCCAGATCTTCCTTGACACCCAGGTGGATATCGTCCTTTGAAAGAAACACAGCGTGCCCGCCTTCCTCGCCAAAAGCTGTCTCAAATGCTGTTCTTGTTCTGGTGGATCTTTTTTCGAAAATTATTGCCAGGGTCTTTCCAAGGAACCTCTGGGTTACAATCCCCGTTCTTTTCTCCGCCTTAACTTGCTTTGCGATGTCAATCAGATATCTTATTTCGTCCGTGGTAAAATCTAAAAGTGTGAGAAAACTTTTACCTTTAAGGTTTACAGCCATAGTTATACCTCCTTTGATTTTGGTGTCTTTAACTCAATAATACCCGAGAGTTTAAAATCTTTCAAACATCGTATAAAGCAAAGAAAGAAGCATAGAGGCGCAAATTGCCTTTTGTGTACGATTATCTGATTTCTGTAATGCATTTGTCAGCTCTGGTTTCATGAAGCCAGCTTAATATACGCTAAACTATACAAAAATCAACCGCAATTCCGATTTGCTGTTTAAAATCAAAACATCAAAATGAAGATTCCCGGAGGTGCGTTATGTTTCGAAAACTGCTTGAAAACAGTATCACAAAATCACTCAACAGATTAGGCGTTGAAAGTATTCCCATATTCAAAATAGAAATCCCCGATGAAAATTTTGGCGATTATTCCACTAATGTTGCTTTCTTGCTAGCAAAGAGCCTAAAAAAAGCTCCCCGTGAAATAGCCAGTAGCCTCTCCCGAGAGCTAGAGAAGGAGCAATATATAAAAAGCGCAACAGTTGCCGGACCTGGATTCATTAATATTATACTTACTGACGAAGTCTATTTACATGCTATGAAAGAGGTACTTGAAAGAAGATTTTTCTGGAAAGTAAAGCCTGAAACAAATGTTCAATTTGAATTTGGAAGCGCCAATCCAACAGGGCCTTTTACCATTGGGCATGGAAGGCAATTAGTTTTTGGCGATGTGCTTTGCAGGATTTTCTCTGCCAGGGGATACCGGGTGAAAAGGGAAATGTACATCAACGATGCTGGCCGCCAGATACGTTTGCTTGGCCATTCTCTTTGGGTTAGATACAACCAGCTTTTCGGGAAGGAAATCCCACTTCCCGAAGATGGTTATCAAGGTGAATACCTCGTTGATATGGCAAAAGAAATTAAAAGGGAATACGGCAATAAATTTTTGGACAGTTGGGATACAAATGCTCAGGAATTTTTCTCAAATTTTGCCCTGAATAAGATGCTCCAAAGCATGAAAGAAACTCTTAATAAGCTGGGAATCGAGTTTGATAACTATTTCAGTGAAAAAAGCCTTGTGATTGATGGAACAGTTAATAAAATTCTTGAGATTCTCAGGAAAGCGAGCCTGCTCTATGAAAAGGATGGTGCGTTATGGTTCAAAGTTTCGAATTTTGTTAACGATAATGACAAAGTCGTTCTTCGCTCCGACGGCACACACACTTATTTTCTCACAGATATTGCCTATCATTTCAATAAGTACCAGAGGGGATTCGATAAGGTATATAACATATGGGGCTCGGACCACATGGGGCATATTCCTCGAATGAAAGCCGCACTCATGGCTTTGGGAATTTCTGAAGATTTTCTTGAGGTTATCATACATCAGTATGTGAATATCAAAAAGGGGAAAGAAATTGTCAAGATGTCCACCAGGAAAGGGACATTCTCCACCCTTGATGAACTCATAGAAGCAGCAGGCATCGATGCCACAAGATACTTCTTTGCCATGTTCGATCCTGATACACACATGCTTTTTGACCTCGATCTTGCAAAGAAAAAGAGCAATGAAAATCCCGTTTTCTATGTTCAATACGCTCATGCGAGAATAAGCAGTATTTTCAGAACAGCAAAAGACAAAAATCTGCACATAGGGATATTACCCGATAGCTATAATTTCGAACCTGAGGAGAAAAGACTCATAAAAATAGTACTGGAATTACCTTCTGTGTTGGATTCGATCACAGAGGATTATAAGGTCAACAGGTTGACCAACTATCTTGAAGCGCTCGCATCGACATTCCATGTTTTTTACAACAAGCATCTGGTAGCCGATCCTGAAAACCCCCGGAGATCTACTCTAAGGCTAAAGCTTTGTGAATTAACCAGAAATGTCATCGCTGACGGTCTTCAGCTTCTTGGTGTGAGCGCTCCAGAATCCATGTGATGGTTATGGTTCAGACTTTTACTGTTGAGAAACTGGTAGCCGGAGGGCTTTCACTGGCCAGAACCCAAGAGGGAAAAATCGTGTTCATTATTGGCGGTTATCCCGGAGAGCAAATTGAAGCAGTGCGGATAAACCGCAAGAGGGATTTCGAGCTCTGGAAACCCACCAAGATCCTTAAAAGTAGCCCATACAGAAGAGAAAGGCTTTGCGAAAGTTTTCCACGATGCGGTGGTTGTGACTGGCAGGACCTGATGTATGATCAGCAGTTGAAATGGAAAGCGAAGATAATTCAAGAGCAGTTCAAACGCCTGGCAAAAATCGATATTCCTCTTCCTGAGGTGGTTCCCTCAAAGGAAATGCATTATAGAAACAAAGTGGAATATGTGGCTTTTAACACCCCTAGCGGTATCAAACTGGGTTTTAAGGAGAAAGCTTCAGTTAAGCCAGTAGAGCCTCAGGGGTGTGTCATAGGCGATATAGTCTTTGAAGATTTGAGAATAAAGATTCAACGTGTGTTGAATGAGTTCAGATTGAAGGCATATGATCCAGAAAAAGGCACCGGTAACTTAAAGCACCTTGTGCTTAGGAAAAGCTCTTCAGGCGAAAACATGGCAATCTTGATAGGAAAAAAATCTGAATTTCCTGAATTAAAAACTATAACGAATCTTCTCAAGCAAAAACTCCCGCAGATTGATTCCTTTGTGTATGTGCACAACAGTAGAGATAATATAAATCTCAGGGGCCCCTACAGGGTACTTTATGGTGAAGGGGTTTTGACCGAGAAAATCGACGACATTCTTTATCAGGTGCCGCCCACATCTTTTTTTCAGGTCAACACTTTCATCGCCAGGGAGATTTTACATTACATAGCAGAAACAATTGAATTTGAAAAAAGGGAAAGCCTGCTTGACCTTTTCGCTGGGGTAGGGTTTTTCAGTGTTTTTTTTGGAAAGGCTTTTGATAGGATCACCGCTGTTGAAAGTTCCGGGGTATCTGTTAAAGCACTTGAAGCCAATGCCAGGATAAATCGGCTCAACAACATAGAGGTCATAAAAGAGGATGCATTGAATTACGTCCGGAAAAACAAGGGTAAACACCAATATGAGGTTATCCTCCTTGATCCACCACGAAGCGGCATGGGAAAAACGATATCCCTGTTGAAAAGTTTCAAGCCCAAACTGATAATATATGTTTCCTGCGATCCAGCAACGCTTGCACGAGACACTCGCTATCTCATGGAGTCAAATGTTGAAATTACACGTGTAAAAGGCTTTGATATGTTTCCGCTGACTCACCACGTTGAAACTGTAGCGTTGTTCAGAAATCTATAGAACTCATAAGTGCGCACAGTTCTTCGTTCATCATACCATTCGAAAAAAGCATTTTATCAGTATCCCATGGGGTTATTTCTTTCCCGGACCAGTTGGTTATGCTACCACCTGCCTCTTTAACAATTATGTAGGCTGCGGCAATATCCCAGATGTTCAATTTGTATCCTATAAAAGCTTCTGAACATCCAGCGGCTACAAAGGCGCTTTGCAATGCTGCGGTTCCCAGAACTCTGGTTCGGCGGACATTTTTATGAAGCAGATTCAGCAAATTCACTGAGTGCAACGCTGTTGTCCCCACCGTAACAAGGCTTTCTTTCAACTTTTTTCTTTCAGAAACCCTGATTTTAATATTATTTAAAAAGGCTCCTTCGTTATGATAGGCACTGTACAAGTCACCTGTTTTTGGTGAATATATCAGCCCAAACACAGGGTTGTTGCCCTCGTAATATGCCAGCGATATACAGTATAAAGGCAACCTGTGGGCAAAATTCGCCGTGCCATCTATGGGATCTAATATCCATGTTGCTCCAGAGGGTTTTACAGTGGAAAGCCCTTTTTCTTCTGCCAGGATAACATCTGTGCTAAAATTCTTATTGATCGCTTTTACAAATTTCTCCTGAATATAGATGTCAAACTGTGTAACCAAATCGAGGTCACTACTTTTATAATTAATAATCCTTTCTGTATTTTCCTCGCGGTTCAGTTCCTCTCCAATATCTCTGATTAATTGTGCGGCAAAATCGAATTTTCGCTTTGACATATATCCACCTCCTTTGACGATGATACCACCTTTCACAAAACTGTTCCAGATTTTGTATGAAAGCTGAACTGTGATAAAATTTTTAAGAAAGCAGTTGCGCAACATAGGGGGGGGAAAGAAATGAAGCGAAGGCTTCTTATTATTTTTTTCGTAATTTCATTTCTAAGCCTGGGTTTTGCCTGGGAATTAGTTTCAAACGCTCCAATGTTATTGCGGTTTGAGGATGAAAACTGGAACGCAAGCCAGGACAATCTCAATGAAATCCTGCAAACATCACCGTTTTCGAGCCTTATAGATTATGCAGTCAGTTTGAACCGAGAAGAGGCCAATTCTCTTCCTGGTGGCTCTGAGTTGTACAGACTCCACATACTGAATTATGGTAATGACTATTACCCCTTGATTGTGGATAGTGGTGGAAATATCATCAAGAATCACGAAATACTCTCAATTATCTATGCAGCCCTTACAAATACCGCTTTTTCCGAAGAAGAAGTAATTGACTACTACAAAAACACCAATGCCATAGCAGATTTACTGACCAGAAAACTTCAAAGCTTCACTTTAAAAGATAGAGAAAGGCTTGCCTCAGAAGCGCTTGATTTCTTGAATCGGCAGAAGGAGCAAGAGCTTGGGTTTGATAGATTTTTGGAAAAGGCTTTAGAGGAAAATACGCCTTATTATGAACTCGCTCTCTATGACACAGCTAATGTGCTGAAAAATGAGCTTTCCAGAATTAAAGCTCTTTCCATTGAACACTATAACAGATATAGCAAATACCCCTCCGATAGCATTCTCTCTTTTAACAGCGCTGAATGGCTATATAGCGCAAATAACGAAGTTAACAATATCTACAATTATTTTCACTCTCTATCATATAAAGATCTGGAAAGATCGCTAATTGGGCTTTATATGAATTTCATCGTAGAAAGGAAAATCCAGGCCAACGATAAACTCATTGAAGAACCCGCTGAAATCCCGGACAAATTCAAAACATCGAGAGAGGAAGCAAAAGCAACTCTTGCCAGGCTGAATCAGCTTCTCGAAAAAACGCTCCCGGCGGATATTCCAGATAAACTCCCATCTTTCATAACAGTTCCCTCTGACGGTTCTGTTATTACTCTTCCGCTTTCTTCAAAAGTGACAATAAAATGGTATTATACCCTTCCGTATCGAATACAGCCCTTGTTTTATATTAGCTACGGCAAGGCAGGCGAAAAAGCGCAACTGATTTCCACAAAATCGAATGCACTTACATTGCAAACTGCTCCCTTTTCTGAGTATGAAATCATTTTTAATACGCCTGAAGGCGGTTCGCCATACAAGATGAGTTTCTCAACCCTTCTTGGAGAATTGCCAGCTCCAGAGGTACCCTCCGAGATAAAAGTTACCAAAGAACTGGAAAAAGATGTTCTGATCAACTGGGCTCCTCCAATTGATGGTCATAATTTCAAATATAGAGTATATGTTCATGAAACAGGGCTTTTAGTTTTTACCAGTTCAAATAGCGTGTTGCTGAATCTCACTGAATTCAAAAAATACACTCTGGACATCACACCTGTTGAAATAGACGGATTCAAGATACCGCAAGAATTGAGAAAAACAGCTTTTACCGTGGTTGAAGTTCTTCCAGAGTACCCCCTTTCCTCAACCACGCCTGAGAAAGCCCTGAAAGGGAGCTTCAAACTCACATGGAAAGCAAAAAGCTCTCAAAATATCGATAAATACATTGTCCTGGTTTATAGAGATCCCAAAGGTAAGGAAAAACTGATAGAAGCCGAAACCACAGACAACGAATTTCCCGTCATGCTCCAGCCTCACCAAAGCTATTACTGGACGGTGGAAATCCTTTACAGCAACGGTAGAAAAATAAGCAATCGTGACAGTATGGGCAATAGAATTCTCTGGCCTCTTGAAGTTGCAAATGCTAAACCTTCAATAAAAATCTCGCCAATGAAGGGAACTATTCACGCCACAAGAACCGTATTCCCTATAAAATTACTCGTCAAAGATGAAGATGACGATATGCTCATAGTAGGCTATGAAAAATCACCCGACCCGTCTTTTGTGAACCCCGTTACAATGGCTACAAAAAAGCTGAAGGGGCAGGGTGAGGTAACCTTTGATGTTTTCGTTGCAGAAGCGGAAAGCTTCTTTGTACGAGGTTTTGTTTCTGATGGGTTCGAAAAAGTGTATTCCTCCCCCGTAAGCCTATCCATGCAATATCATTGGGAGGCTGAACCTGATGGTATTACAACGGACTCCACACATGTAAAGCTTTCCTGGGAACTAAAAGAGCCAAAAATGCCCATTGGAAGATACAAGATACTGCTTTCCTGGGAAATTCACAAAGAAATAGTTAGCGAGGGAAGGGTAGAGGTAAAAACAGAAACGAAGACTTTTGAAACCAATGAGAATTTCTGCATGGTTGAACTCAGCCCTCATACACTTTACACATGGCAAGTAACATCCATCCTCAAAGACGGTAGCGAGGGGCCTCATAGCAGTCCCTTAGCATTCCGTACCCCCAACAAGAAACCATTCGCTCAATTATTTCTTAATGAGAACCTCTTTGAAGATAACGACTCAGTAGATATTAACAACGATACTATCTCGTGGGAAGCTGACGATCCTGACGGTGATAAAGTAAACATCTCTCTCGAAGTCCTCGACGAAAATGGAGTACTATTCGAAGCTACACCTGTTACAAACAAAATAAAAGTTTCTGAAATTCCGGGTCTTTCTGGCAATAAAACCTATACGTTGAATTTAATTTTGAATGATGGAGTAGACTCAAAATTTGGTGCAGGAAAAACTGTTATAAAAAAGATTTTCAAAACGAAAAATCGTGCTCCTGAAATCCAATTGTCAAAGCCCGATGATATTCAAAATCCTGATCACGTGTTTTTCACAATTTTCGCAGCAGATCCAGACGATGACAGGCTCACCATCTCTATAAGGCTCGATGGGATTCCCATTGGCGATATATACATAGACCAAAAGGCCAGTGAAACGATAAATCTTTCCAGCTTATTACAGGAAAATATAAGCAAAATAAAACCACATCTCTGGAAAACCGAAAAACTGCTTATGAAAAACGGGAGCCTGATTTTGAAAGGGCACACCGAATACAATTTAGAGGTAACAGTTTCTGATACGTACGGTGCAAACACTTCGGCAGTCACTGTATTGCCAGTGAACAATAGAAACCCTGAAAAACCCGTCATAATCGCGCCGAGAAATAACTCCATTCATGAATTGAGCGAAGAAATGCAGTGGCATTCCGAAGACAACGATGGCGATGATATTATCTTCAAGATTTTCGTTAAGGACGAAGAAAGCGGAGAAAGCATTGTTTCCACAGCTACAGCGCTGTATAGCTGGGCGATGGATAGAGTTCTTACCGGTAACAAAAGATATTTAGTCAAGGTCACCGCTTTGGATTCTTATGGAGGTAAAAGCGAAAGCGATTGGGTAAGTTTCTATGCCCCGAACAGGGCACCAAAAATAACATCTCTCCATGTTATCCCAATAGGGTACGAG
>QNAR01000037.1 GCA_003643975.1 Thermotogae bacterium
GCAATGTTCGTGGCTGTTTATCTTCAAGTTTACATTACCAACTATATGGGCCAGAAAATAACACATAACATAAGGATGGACTTGTTCAAGCATATTACAAGATTACCCATGCGCTATTTTGATACCACACCAAGTGGACGATTGTCCACTAGAGTTGCCAACGACACAAAAAACCTTGCTGAATTTTTTAGTAGCGTTATAACATCACTGGTTAAAGATGTGTTTTTACTGGTGGGGATCGTTGTAGTCATGCTTAAAATGTCAATTTATCTTGGTACCATATCATTGCTCATCCTTCCGCTTATACTGGTTAGTACGTTGGTGTTCAGGTATTTTGACCGTATCGCGTATAGAAAAGTTAGAACACGGCTTGCAATAATAAATGCTTTCCTGGCTGAACACATTTCGGGTATGTCTGTGATTCAGATTTTCAATCAAGAGAAAAGAAAAGCAAGGGAATTTGATAATGTCAATAAGAGTCATTATAAAAGCTTAATGGAACAGCTTCTTATCTTCGCAGTCTTTAGGCCTCTTATGGATCTTCTTTATTATCTTGCAATTGCCGCCATTATATGGTTTGGCGCTAGAGGCATTCTCGAAGGCAGGGTTGGATTCGGTGTGGTTTATGCCTTCACAAGCTATGTTGAGATGTTCTTCAGACCTATAAGGGATATCGCCGAAAAGTACGATATTGTCCAAAATGCTCTAGCTTCGGCAGAAAAGATTTATAGAATAATGGATGAACCAGAGGAAAAATATAACGAAGAGCAACCCGTTGTTAAATCGTTAAGAGGAGAGCTTGAGTTTAAAAATGTATGGTTTGCGTATAATGAAGAGAATTATGTGTTGAAAGATATTTCGTTTCATGTAAAACCCGGCGAAAAAATAGCCATTGTTGGTGAAACGGGTGCCGGTAAAACATCTATAATAAGCATCTTAAATGGATTGTATAGAATTCAAAAGGGTGACATCTTAATAGATGGTCGTTCATTATACGAATACAATCTTCAAAGCCTTCGAAAGAAGCTGGGACTAGTCCTTCAAGATGTGTTTTTATTTTCTGGTACTATACTCGACAATATCAGGCTATTTGATAAGAATATATCAAAAGAGCGTGTACATGAAGTAGTGAGATACATAGGTGCAGAAAGGTTTATAAAAAGATTGCCTGAAGGCTATGAAACCGAAATTCTCGAAAGGGCTGGAACGCTATCGGCTGGTGAACGTCAGTTAATAGCTCTTGCAAGAGCGGTGCTTTATGATGCTGATATTCTCGTACTGGATGAGGCAACAGCTAATATAGATACTGAAACAGAAGCTATTATCCAGAAAGCCATGGAAAAGCTTTCACACAAGAAAACGGTAATAACGATAGCGCATAGGCTTTCTACAATTAGAAACACAGACAGAATTCTCGTCATTCACAAAGGTGAACTGGTTGAAAAGGGCTCTCATGAAGAACTGATAAAACTCGGCGGCGTTTATTATGACCTGTATAGGCTACAATACGAGCTCGGTGATATCGCATAAAAAGTCTTTGAGTAAAAAAATAAGTGGTTTAACTAAATTTAATTTCTTGCCCTCTTGAAGAGCTCGCTTTTCAATGCTATAATTTTCTTGCTGGCGCTGAGAAGCTCTGGCAAGGAGACCCGCTAGCTCAGCAGGCAGAGCACTTGACTTTTAATCAAGGGGCCGAGGGTTCGAATCCCTCGCGGGTCACCAGCGAGAGTGGCGGAACTGGCAGACGCGCTGGACTTAGAATCCAGTGAGTTTGAAAGCTCGTGAGGGTTCAAGTCCCTCCTCTCGCACCAAGACGTCACTCTTGTAGTAAGGTTTCAGAAGCAGGCGGAAGTAGCTCAGTGGTAGAGCACCTGCTTGCCAAGCAGGGGGTCGCGGGTTCGAATCCCGTCTTCCGCTCCAAAATAAAAGCGCCTTTGATAAGGCGCTTTTTTTAATATCAAAGTTCATATAAGCAAAACACTTAATTACCATTCACCGCAAAATGAAGCTCCCCACATGAAAGGAATATCGATGTTACTGTCTCTGATCGTGTTATCCAGATTGGCACCTATACCTGCGGAAAATTTCATGTTTCCAGCTTTAAATTCTAATCCGCCTCCTATAACACGGTCAAAATTTTCCCAGTTTAGATCAGCATTATAACTAAAGCCCCCACGTACTAAAAACCCCGGAAAAAGCTGTAGCTCAGTTGATATACCGGCGTATCTAACATTCATTCCGTTTCTAGTGCCTACTTCAAAGCCTATATGTAACAGGTCAAAAACCAATCTGAAGCCAACAAGCATATCAAGTCTTTCGGCAGTTGCCGTTGAATCGTTGCTCCAGAGCAAAGCATTTTCAAAAGCAGCTATGTATTCAAGATAGGGTAATGTAATTCCCGTAACGCCGGCACTCAGAGAAAGCCAATATGTATCCGTCGAAGAGCTGGTGATGTTTTCCTTCTCAAATTCCAACTTTACGCCAAAGTTTGTCGAGGAGTTCAAACCTGAAGACACAAGATAACTGAGGGCACGATAATTATTTGTCGCCCCGATGTTAAAAGTATATTCTAAAATGCCTGCCATTCCGCCATCTGAAGGATCATATAGCGCTAAGTGAAGGTCACGATCATAAGTTGTAGCTCCGCTTCTTCGATATTCGAAAGCTTGTGGTGAAAAGCCATGATACATTATGCCGTAAAGGTCTGAAGGGCTTCCATAGCCAGCCCAATAACCCCGTGCAAGAGCTTGATTCCCTCCCGTTTGAACGAGAAAAGGGTCAAATGCAAACAACACTGATGCAATTGCTAATAATGTTATTAACACTGCGGCTCTCTTCATGAGATCACCTCTTCACTCTATAATTCATGCAACAATACTTCCCTCTTAATCAGACCTCTACTATAGCACTCTTCTTTGAACTCTTTAAAGGTTCCAGATGCTATGGATTCACGAATTCTTCCAGTAAAATCAAGAAGGAAATGTATGTTATGGTAACTTACAAGCAATTTGCCAAGCATTTCATCTCTTGAAAAAAGGTGATATATGTAACCTCTTGAATAGTTTTGACAGACTTTGCAATTACATTCGCTGTCAATAGGCTCTTTGCTGTGCTTAAACTTTGCCGCTTTCAAATTAATTTTACCACTCCAGGTGAGAGCAGTGCCGTGACGTCCTATTCTGGTTGGTAAAACACAGTCAAACATATCGATACCGTTTTCAACGGCCGTAAGAATAAGATCAGGACTTCCGATTCCCATTAGGTATCTCGGTTTGTCTTCTGGCAGAAAATCCACAGTGTGTTCGAGAATTTCTCTTGTAATGGAAAAAGGTTCTCCTACACTTAATCCTCCTATTGCGAAACCATCGAAGTCCATTGAGGTGATATCAGCCGCACTTTTTTCGCGGAGCTTTTTGTCAAAGGCTCCCTGCACAATTCCAAAAAGGGCCTGTGATCTGTCATGATGAGCAAGACAACGTTTTGCCCACTCCGTAGTGCGCAACACAGACTCTTCAGCATATTCACGAGGCATTTCTGGTGATACACATTCATCAAAAGCCATAGCTATGTCAGAACCAAGCGTCATCTGAATTTCCATTGAAAGCTCTGGAGTCATCAATATTTTTGAGCCATCAATGGGAGATTTGAATACAACGCCTTCATCACTAACTTTTTTGTTCCTTATGCTGAATACCTGAAAACCGCCACTATCAGTGAGAATCGGCTTATCCCAACTCATAAATTCATGCAATCCACCAAATTCACGCATGATTTCCAAACCTGGCTTTAGATAAAGATGAAAAGCATTTCCTAGAATTATCTGTGCTCCAACTTCTTTGAGTTGGTGTTGCCAGATACCTTTTACCGTGGCATTGGTCCCTACCGGCATGAATATAGGTGTATCAATTATCCCGCGCAAGGTATTCAATTTTCCAAGACGAGCGCGGGAATTTGGGTCTTTCTTAATTAACTTGTATTCAACCATTTCTCTTTGCGATCACATCAAGGATTCTTTCATGAGCACCTCTTATCTGTTTTTCAATGTGATCCATTTCCTCCTTTATCCATTCCGAATATTTTTCATCTTTCAGACTTTTCATATTGATCATTACATTTGCCTTGGCAACATAATAAACCGCAAGGAGAAGATGAGCAGCACTTTCAACATCTGAAATGGCATTTAGGTTTCCCCATTTGGCAACTCTCTCAAGATTAATGATGATGTTTTTAGCTCTTCTGGCAAGGTCAAAGGGAACTTCAATAGCTGTTTTCAGTGCCTGCTGAATTTTGACCTTTCGAACAGCTTTTTCATCATCCGTGTTCTTCGGGAGCTTGTACGCAGACATAACCTGATCGAAGGCTTGAACATCTTTGTTGACAAGATCGCATAGATATGTCATTTCGTTTTCACATACCTCAAGGGCGGATTCCATTTGGTCTGAAACATCTTCATAACCTCTCTTACCAATTGTAAGATTCGCGACCATGGCACCCAGAGATGCTGCGAGAGATGCAACAACACATCCAACCGCTCCTCCCCCAGGAGTAGGCGATCTTTCGGCGACTCGCTTCAGAAAATCCTTTACGCTAAGAGTGCATAAATCCATAAGATCATCCCCCTTATTCAGAATTATTCGTTGACTATTTTTATACCTGAACTTGTTCCTATCCTGTCAGCACCTGCTTTAATCATGGCAAGAGCTATTTCCTTTGAACGTACACCACCAGATGCTTTTACTTTCATCTCGTTCCCAACAACAAATTTCATAAGAGATACATCCTCAACCGTTGCACCAGATTTGCTGAATCCCGTTGAAGTTTTGACAAAATGAGCACCCGCTTCTTTTGCAATAACACAGGCTGCAACTTTCTCTTCGTCTGTTAGTAATGCAGTTTCTATAATAACTTTGACTATTTTCCCCTTTGAAGCATCAACAACGGCCTTGATATCGTCATATACTTCATTATAAAGTGCTGCCTTGAGATTTCCCACATTTATAACCATGTCAAATTCTTCCGCGCCCTTTTCAAGGCACCAATTTGTTTCAAAAACTTTCACATCCGTCGATACTGCTCCGAGGGGAAAACCTATTACTACGGCCTTTTTCACATCGGTATTTTGGAGGATTTCGTTAGCCAAAGGCAAAAAGGCACTATTAACGCAAACACTGTAAAAAGAGTGTTGAACAGCTTCTTCACAAAGCTGTTTTACCATCATAGGTGTTGCTTCTGGCTTTAGAAGAGTATGATCAATGTATTTCGACAGTTCAATGCTCTCTGGAAGTTCTCTTTCCGTAAAATGGTATTCGTCTTTAAATCGCTGGATTTCGATGTTAACTTTTTTGCTTATATCCATTTTAACCATCCTTTCATTTTAGATATAAATTATCAAAGTCCAAGCTCGCTGGAGATTCCCTGCATTGCTTTCAACGATAGAGCGAGAAACTCGTCAAGGGGCAATCCAAAATCTTCGCAGCACAACATTTTTTCACGGCTTGCGCCTCTTGCAAAACTTTTTTCCTTAAAGCGGTTTTTCAAAAAATCTACTGTTAGATCTTTCAACTTTGTTCCTTTTCTAATAAGAACTGCGGCTACAATAAAACCTGTTACAGGATCAGCAGCGTAGATAGCTTTCTCCACAAGGTTTTCACGTTCTTTTTTTTCGCAGTGTGCTAAAATGGCGTTTTTGACGTCTTCAGGCACATCGTAATTTTTGAGCATTTCCACAGTCATAAGACCATGTTTCTCTGGTGATTCAAAAGTATAATCGTAATCAAGGTCATGTAAAAGCCCAGCAATTCCCCAGAGTTCTTCGTCCTCGTTGAATTTCTTAGCTAGCTCTTTCATTACAGCTTCTGTTGCCAGCATGTGTTTCAAAATATTCTTTCTTTTAACGTGCTGTTTTATAAGTTCCATAGCTTTCTCGCGTGATAGCATGTTGCACCTCCAAAACATCAAATGATTTTGAAGCGCTAAAGCTGTAATATTTTCCTTTGCCTATTATAACGTGATCAAGGAGCTTTATCCCAATAATTTTACCAGCATCTGAGAGTTTTTCGGTTATTTTGATATCTTCGGAGCTTGGGGTAGGGTCACCGGAAGGGTGGTTATGCACCACAATAATGGCTGCTGCCGCCTTTTTAATTGCCGATTTGAAAACCTCTCTTGGATGGAGCAACGAACTATCAATGGTACCAAGACTCACAGTTTCATATCCAGAAAGCTTCAATTTGCTATCAAGACTAATAATCCGTACTGCTTCCTCTTCCAGGAGTGTCATATCGTGACAAAGATAATAAACACTTTCTGGATCCCGTAAAGCTGTTTTTGTGGTGGAAGCGATTTCTTTGAATACACGGTTTCCGATTTCAAGTGCCGCTTTCAAGGTAACAGCCTTAGCAGGACCAATACCCTTAATGGACGAGATTTCAGAAAGGTCGGCAGCCAGTAGTCGTGTAAGCGTTCCGAATTTTTTCAACAGCTCTTGGCTCAATTCAAGTACATCCATTTCATTTGAACCAGTCCTGAGAAGAATAGCGATGAGTTCGGAGTTTGTAAGGGCTCTAGAGCCTAGCTCTATCAACTTTTCTCTTGGCATATCATGGCTTGCTTTCAAAATTCGTACCCCCTGTTTCTCAGTTCATTCCAAATTCTCCCAATGGGAAGACCCATAACATTGTAAAAATCTCCTTCGATTTTTTCCACAAAGAGAGCCCCAAAGTCCTGAATACCATATGCACCTGCTTTATCCATGGGAATGCCTGTTTCTATGTATCTGTAGATAGTAGCATCATCAAGCACTCTAAACTTCACTCTGGTAATTTCAACAAAGGAAAATTCTTCGTGCGATGTTATAATACCTACGCCCGTGTAAACGTCATGAAAAGCACCAGATAGGCGTTTCAAATGCCTATAAGCCTCATCGGTATTTTTTGGCTTAAGAAGGATTTCCCCTTCTAACATAACAACAGTATCAGCACCAATGACAATGCTGTTTTCGATGTCGCTTATTTTTGGCAATACATTTCTTGCTTTTTTAAGTGCAACCTCTTTTAAGTCCTCAATTATAGAAGCTGCTGATAAGGATTCATCTACGTTATCAGGCGAAATTACTTTAAAGGGTGTTCCAAAGAATTTCATTAATTGTTTTCTGCGAGGTGATGTTGATGCCAGTATTATCTTCGTTGCCAAAGAGAACCACCTATCCTTTTAAGTACTTCAAAGGCTATATATGCATTAACCAAGGCCGATAAACTTCCAGTCAGAAAAAAATACGGGTACAATTCAAAAAGTCTTGGTTCCCGTATCACGTAAAGCGCTGCAAAAGCCAATTGTATGAGATTATTAGTGGATGCACCCGCGATGCTGGTACCTGCCAGACCAAATATCCTCGCTTTGTACATATGCCACATTACAATTGCCGAACCAGATACACCAAATAACCCCATCAAAAATCCCGGGGTGGCAATTTTCCCGGAGATAAGGCTTCCAAGAACATTTTTCCCAGCAGATATTGCCAATACATCGACAATTGAAGCACCCGGTAGTGAAATCAAAACCACCATGTTAGAAAACCCCCATCTTCCACCAGGTACTGGCAGTGGAAATGGTATAAGGGTTTCAAGAAAATATATCGCAGAGCCAAGAGATATGAGAACAGCAAATCGGGCAACTCTACCGTTATTCATCTGGTCATCGCATCCATCGCTTCGTCAGAAAGCTTTCCAATAATTTTTATTAAGATTTTGTTTGGGAGACATACAATAGGTACCTCGGGTGATGAAATCCAGCCTTGTTTTACACATAACTTCTCCGGACAATCGGATTCTTGCGCTCTTATCTTTCCGTCAAGTACTTCAACTATCATATGGTTAGCGATATTATAAGTTGCGTCTTTTGACAAATCAATTTTCATGTAAGCCTTCCCCTGTACATAGACTTCAGCCTCTGTGCTTCTATATGGTGCGTTATATGATATGAGTAACATTATAGCTATAAGCAGAGCAATGAGAATCATATCGCTCCTTGTGAAGAGCTTCATTTACTTAAATACACCTCAAAACCTTTGTTTTTGAAGGTTGAAAGATCTTCTCTAACAAGAAAAGCAAGGGCACCGTATCGCGGGAAAAAGGTGACACCTGGTGAATCCCCCAATACAAAAGCAGCGGTGGCATATGCATCAGCCAGCATTGCACTCTTATGAATGACAGTTGAGCTTATCACGCCATTATTGGCTGGATAACCCGTCGCTGGATCGAAAATGTGGTGATAACGTATGCCATCTACCTCGAAAAATCTCTCATAATCGCCCGAGGTAGCTATTGACCCATCATACATATAAACGTAGTCTATAACTTTATCCGCACTTTCACTTCTCGGATGTCTGATGCCAATTACCCACGGCCGGTTGCCATATTTAGGTCCAATTATGCCTATGTCACCACCAGCATCAATAAATCCTGTGGCCTTTTCATCGATGGATTTAATTTTCATTATTGCCATGTCCACAGCATATCCTTTCGCAATACCCGAAAGGTCAATTTGAGCCCCATTGAGTAACCTGACTTTGTTGCCATCAGGCGAAATTTCAACGTTTTCATAGCTCACTTTCAATAGTGCTTTTCCTATCTCGGTTTTTTTTGGAACACGTTTTTCATTATTTATGTCATCAAAGCCCCATAATTTTATAATCGGATACAATGTAAAGTCAAAAGCACCGCCAGTATTCTTCGAAACTTCGATAGCGCTCTTTAGCAAAAATGCTGTCTCCTGGTCGATTTCAATCCATTTTCCTTTAGAAGCGTTCAGCTCTTCTACTATACCTTTGTTGTTTCCATATTTTTCATCGATTCTTTCTATTTCTTTGAAGGCTGCGTTGGCAAGCAAAACCGGAGAAGTTTTATCTCCACTGACTCTCACTGTTACATATGTTCCAAGTAAATAGTCTGTTTTTGTATAGTATTCCTGTTTGTCGTTTGTAATAAATAACCACGTGAGAATGGAAATTGCCAGTAAGGCGAGTATCGTGTATAAAAACGTGGAACTACTCAGAGGATTACGGGGATTTCTTTGCCGCACTTGGAGCACCTGCCTTCTTCATCCAGGTTTTTGACTTCTATGCTGTATCCGCTTCTTTCAATAAGAAGTGCCCCACAAGAAGGGCAATACGTATTGCTTTCGTTTGTGGCAGGGATATTACCTAAGTAAACATAATTAAGCTGTTCGCGCGCTATTTCCCATAACCGGGTAAGTGTTTCAAGAGGGGTAGCTGGCTTATCATACTTGTACGCTGGATAATACCGAGTAATATGCAGAGGAACATCAGGTGAGAGTGATGAGATCCACCTGACTTCTTCAGCCATGTCTTCAGTTGAGTCATTTTCGCCGGGAATAACTAATGTTGTGAGTTCAACATGGATACCCGCTTCCAGCGCTTTTTCGATAGTTTTCATAACGTATTTTTTCTCGCCGCCAAGTTTTCTATATAACTCCGGGTTCCAGCCTTTAAGGTCAATATTCATAGCATTAACTGACTGCACTAATAAGCCAAGAGGTTCTTCCTCGATATAACCATTGGTTACCAATACAATTTCGATGCCTTCTCGTATAGCATTCCTGGCGGTATCGAGAATAAATTCAAAAAAAACCGTGGGTTCATTGTATGTGAAGGCAAGGCCAAAAGATTCACGACTTTTTGCGATCTCAATTAACTGATCTGGAATAACACGATTTATGGTCTTGGGCCTTTGCTTTGAAATTTCCCAATTTTGGCAGAAGTCGCATTGCAAATTGCAGCCCCAAGAGCCGACCGAAAGTATTTCTGAACCAGGATAATAATGGTACAGAGGCTTCTTCTCAATAGGGTCCATCGCGATCGATGTAAGTTCACCATAATTCAGAGAATACATCATACCTTTGATATTCTTTCTGGCTTTACATATACCTACCTGCCCAGGTTTAATAACACATTTATTGGGGCAGAGCATACATTGTAAAACATCATCATCCAGCTCGTTAAAATATATAGCTGGTTTCATCAAATCACCCCTATATTATAGTTCAATAATATCTCTTGGCGGTAAACCTGTAAATTTTGTAATCTTCATCTGGAGAAATTCCAGCTTTCATCAAAGCTATTTTAAGCTGCTTTTCAATAGTATCAACTTCCGACAGATTTGGAAGCAGGACACCACGCCGCCAACCTTTTTCA
>QNAR01000038.1 GCA_003643975.1 Thermotogae bacterium
CGATACATATTCAACTTTTGCTTTTTGCGAGAATCCCTGTATGATACGAATCTCCGGCAGCTCTTCTTCTTCTTTTTTGTTATCAGGTTGGGAATATTGTACACCCTCTCCGGCTGATACAGCCTCAACTATATCCTCTAATTCAGCGAGGATTTCCTTTTCGTTGTTTTCCTGAGTAAAAAGCGTTCCCAGAAGCATTTGTGACCATGGCCTTGTGCCGCTTGGCTTGCCATTTATGCTGATTATCAACAAATCCCGAGGCCTGCTAAAAGCCACATAGAGGGTTCTTTTTTCTTCTTCGTACATTTTTTCCAATTCGTCTACATAAAGTCTTGTTTGGAGTGTTTTGCTTTTGCCTGGCGGTTTCTTCTCTATGAGAAGGTATTCGTTCTTATCGAAGAAGACGCCCGGAAAGTGATTGTTTGAAGTCTTCTCTTTCCAGAAAGTGTCTGCAACCACCACGATTGGAAATTCAAGGCCTTTTGATTTATGAACTGTCAACAATTTAACGCTATTGGATTCCTCTGTCTCTAAACTGGCTTCAGTTTCATCGGTGGAATCTACAAAAGCCTTCAAAGTAGCCGATAATTCCCTGAGGCTTGTTCCAAGATTGTCGAGTTCCTTTGCAATGTCCAGCATTTTTTTGACATTGCTTATCATTCGCTCTGCGCCCTTTAACGTAGCCAGTTTTGGAAGATAGTTTGTGGAAACTATGAAGTCTTCCAATAATTCGCTGGGTGACAATAGATGTTTCAACATTGAGTGTTTTTCAAAGAGCTTTGCAAGACTTATGAACTTCTCATCCTGTGTATTCATAAGCCCTTCATAAAAGCTCTTGCCTGTACTTTTCAGGCTTGAAACTTCATCAAGGGTGCCTCCAAAAGCCGGAGAAAAAAGAAATCTGGTGAATGCTTCATCATCAAGGGGATCTACGATCATATCGAGCCATGCCAGAGGGCCTGCTACCTCAGGCCTGTTGTAGAACTCACGGCTTCCAACAGTGTAGTAAGGTATTCCCAGGTTCTCGAGAGCATCCTCATATTTCGTAATCTTCGTAAAACGCCTTAGAAGTATGGCAATATCGCCAGGTTGGACTTTTCGCTTTTCAATCTCTCCGTTTTTGCTTCTAAATGTGAGAGTTTCTTGAAGGAGTCTGGAGATGTAATTAGCCACTTCTTTTGAATCATCAGCCTGGTCAGAAAAGAGTACTCTCACTCTTGACTCCGGTGAATTAGAACCGTACGAAAGAGCCTTTATCTCTTTTTCATAATGGGCTTTATAATACTTTCCCGAGAAATCATTAACCATTATCTTACTGAAAAGCCTGTTCTGGAATTCCACTATATTGGGGTGAGATCGGCGATTTGTATCCAATTCTTCTACGGATTTTCCGCTAACCAGGAAGTGTTCTTTTGTTCTGTTGAAAACAGTGACATCTGCACCTCTAAACCGGTAAATGGACTGCTTTGCATCACCAACGAAAAAGAGAAAGTTATCTCCTTCAACATGCAGCAAATCTATAATTTCTTTTTGAAGCTCGTCGGTATCTTGAAATTCATCAACTAAAATGTATTTGAATCTTCTAATGTATTTTTGTTGTACTCGGGGATGTGCAAGCAAAAGCTCCCGGGTCTTTGTCAAAAGGTCATCAAAATCCAGATAATTGGCATTCAAGCATTCCTGGTCATAGAGTTTTGTAATACCTTCAAAATGCTTTTCAAGAATGCTTGTAGCTTCTAAAACTTTTCCACCTTTTTCACCAACTTCTCGAGACTCTATGATTTTGTGGATAGCCCTGGATACCTTCAACTTGTTTCTATCGTTTCTGAGCATTCTTTCCAGTAATTTGAAGGTTTTGTCGATGCCTGCAAGCTCAATAACCGGTTCCAGTTCTTCCATATGTTCCAAAAAATAACTCTTTGCGACGTTACTTTCGAGCGTTACACGTCTTATGCCAGTCAAAATCTGAAAGCCAGGATCCATGCCAAGGTAAGTGGCACTCTCACGCAATATTCTCTCGCAGAAGGAATGAATTGTTGAAATCCAGGCATTGACCATTCTCGCTCTCAGAGAAACCCAATCACCCGGAACTCCCTGGACGATCTTTTCGTCGAGAGATTTCATAACCCTTTCTTTCATTTCTTTGGCTGCCTTTCGGGTAAAGGTTATGGCGACAACGTTGTGGACATCAAGCCTTTCGCCGAGCTTAAAAGCCCTCTCAAAGATAGACACATAGTGTTTCACAAGCTGGTAAGTCTTCCCTGTCCCGGCAGATGCCGCTATGAATATATCTCTGTTCACTTCACTTCCCATCAGGTTTCCTCCGTCAACTTTCTCCATAAGAGTACAGGACACACTCTCGCTTCCCTGGAGTAATAGCATTGATAGCAAGGATTGCGCCCTTCCAGGATTTTTGGTCTGAATTTTCCTGTGAAAATACCATCTGTGAGCTCTTTTACCTTTGCTTCTATATACTCCTGATTAAAGCTACTTTTTGAAAATTTCCAGACTTTCCCTTCTGTATCGTCTTCTTCGGTGAGAAGGACAAAGCTGTCTTTTGAGGCTTTTGTACCTCTCAGAGGTCGAAAAGTTCCACCTTCAACAGTGTATCCCCTATCTTTAAAGAGTTGGTCAGCGGCTATTGAATACAGTATCAATTGATCTTTTTCACCACTGCTTTCCCCTCTTTTATAGTCGATGATATACATGTTTTTTGATTCTTCGTCGATGTCTATCCTGTCGATCTTACCCCTCAGAAAAATGCCGTCGATTATCTCGACAGGGTTGTTCTTTCCACCAAAAGAAATTTCAAAAAATGCAGGTGTATAATCCCTTTTCATTTTTTGCGGCCTTTTTGCCTCCTTTTCGTATAGATACTTTTCCAGAACCTCTTTCAACCTCTGGTGCTCAAATCTGAAGATGATTTCCCTATCAGTATCCAACCTGAGTTTTAGCTGTTCCGAAATGAGTTTTTCAAGGTCGCGCTCTTTTCCCTTGAAATATTCGCTCAATACAGCATGATAAACATTTCCTTCTTCCAGCTCGGAGAGCTCAAAGAGCGCTTCTGTATTCATGGAAAGCTTGAGCACGTAGCTCAGGAAAAATTTGAAGGGGCACTTTTGGTAGGTGGAAAGACGGGAATAACTGAAAATCCTGCCCACGCGCTTTTCAATCAGTGTGGTATTTTGTGCCTGCCAATCAAAATGCCTGTGGAACAGTGCAAGGTCTTGAAAGAACGCTTTGGGGTCAAATTCTTCCAGTAAAAGAGACTTTGCTTTTTCTTTTGCTTTGTCCCACAAAGGCGTGCAAAAATATCTGGCGACCGCTACTTTTAGTTCCTCAAGGCTCATTACCTGTTCGAGGGAAGGGATTATGCCTTCTCTCCTTCCTGAGGTTCTTCCGTAGCTAATTATGGGCACTAGAGCGCTTGAAAGCACCTCTTTTAGATATGGTGAAGACAGAATTGGTTCCCCTTCTATGGTAGATTCAGGATAGGTGAAATAGAGCAAATCCTCAGTTCTGCTAACCGCAAGGTAAAAATTCAACCTTTGCTGTTTCTCGCGTGTAAGAAGTAAATCCTTGGGCCGATTCTCACTGTATTGTGAAAAGCTGTAAAGGGGGTTAAGCCTAACTGAAGGATAAGAACCGTCTCTGAATCCGACAAAGAATTTAACGGCTTTTTTTGAAAATCTGGCACTGAGAAGTGGCTGAATTTCCACCCTGTTGGAAAAATTCGTCCATTTTTTGAAGGATTCATTCCTGAGCCTTACCGAAAGATATTTATAATATTCTGAAGGATTGAGTTTCTTTTTGCCGACGTAAATCAGTAGCTTTTCAAGGTCGGGCAATACCCTGCTGAAAAAGGTATCCATGGCTCGCAATTCCTTTTGGCTGTCAGCTTCTTCATAACTTTCTTTAAGCCGCAGCATTTCTTCCCATGCCCGGAAATAGCCACTGTACAGCCTGCAATCTCTTTTTCGGGTGCTTTTAAAAGGCTCTAATATTTGAAATATTTTCTTTACAGCCGGGATAATTTCGGTGTCTATCTTTTCAATGATTTTCTGATAAGGCTCTTTTTGGCTTTCCTGGAATTCTTCATCGGCGTATTTTTCGATGTTCGCGATTTTGTTAATAAGGTATTCTTTATAACTTTGGAGCCTGGATATCCATTTTTCAAAGCGTTTGCCATAGCTTTCTCTTTTGAAATCGTAATAAAGGCGCGAATTGACCATCACGGATTCAAAGAGCCTGGTATCCAACTGCTGGCCACCATATCCGAAATCCACCATGGCCATAAGCTTTTCTGGCCTATAACCACTTACGGCTGTTTCCAGAGGAAGAAGCATCAGCTTGATGGCATGGGAATCCAGCAGCGGGGTATCGCCTTCGCTTCTAAAGGGCACTTTGTATTCTTCAAATTTTTTCGAGAGCAACTTTTCATATTCATTGAAATCTTCAGCCACAATTGCTATATCGCCAGGTTCATACTCCTTATCAAGGAGTTTTTTTACTTCCTTTGCCACAAATTCCACTTCGCTGAAGATATCGGATGCAGAAATCACATTGACCCGATCACTACCTCTTTCAGTTTTTTGGGAGGCAAAAAAGTTTTCGTGAAAAGGCGAGAGTTTTTCCGGGAAATGTGAATCCCCCAGATACTGCCTGCTTTCGGATATATATTCACCTGAAAGGTCCTGCCCCTTTTTAAGTAGCTCTTCAGCAAATTTGAAAATGCTCTTCGTTTCACTGAACAAGTCCTTTCTCTTTTCATCTTCGTTTACAGTGATATATATTTTGTTGAATGAGAGCGCTACGGTAGAAAGAAAGGTACGAAGGGCTGGAGTGAAATCGTGGAAACCATCGAGAATTAGGACTTTTCCGAATTCATTGAATGACAGTTCATCTATGAACTCCGGAGCCATAAGATAGGCATCAAAAGTATCGTAAAGATCATTACCCATCTTTTCCGCATATTTTTCATAGATAGTCTGGAGAAAAGGCAACGATTCATCATCTTGAGAAAAAATTTCACCAAAACCAGCGTTCTCTTTCACATCGTGAATCATATCCATGATGTACTCCACAAAAACAGGTGAACCAGAAAGCTCCTTTTTGCCTAACTCTTCAAGTATCTCGCTTATGAACAGCCTTGCGATATGATTGTCTATGTGGAGCATATCAGGCCTAAAACGTTTCATAACTTCCACAGCAAAATGATCAACCGGCAAGAATCTTGAAGAGATAACAGTTCCAAGTTCTTCAAGGAGTTCTTCTCTTACTTTTTTTGTGTAAGCTCCTGTGGGACCTATGAATAGGTATGAAAAGGGATTTTCTTGATGCAGTCCCTTTATAATATTCTTAGCAAATTCTGTTTTTCCAGAAGCTGAAGGGCCAATGATAAAAACAAGCTCCATCCTGTTCACCTCAATCAATTTTATCATCGAAAGCCCTTTCGTCTGCTAATATAGTTTTGGAGGTGTTTGCATGGACAGAAAGGTCGGTATAGTTGCTATAACGGTGCTAAACAGGGAAAATTACCTGATTGTTAATGAGATACTTCATGAGTTCGCATCAATTATCCTCGGAAGGCTTGGGCTTCCCATAAAGGAAAAAAACATATCCTTAATATCTGTAATTGTCGATGGAACAACAGATGAAATAGGTGCCCTTACCGGAAAACTCGGCCAGGTACAGGGAGTGAAAGTAAAATCAACGTTAATAAAAGTATGATGTTTAGGAAAATGTGCTATAATGAAAAGCTAATAGGATTAAGTCGTTAGATGAAATAGTGTGAACGAGTTCTGGGGTGGTGGGTTTGTCTTACACACAGCGGATGATAGCACTTTCAATAGCCATGGTGATAGTATCGTTCTTTTCTTTTTTCTCCATTTACAGTGGGGCAAAAACGGTGAAAATTGCCGTTGTTTACAGCGACTTGTTTGAAGTGACAAAGGCTACTGAAGCTTTTTTAAATGAAAATAATGTGAACTTCGAGCTCGAAAAAATCAGATTTGAACCCACAAGGCTTGATGAAATTTTCAGAAAGATAAAAAATGATGGTATAAAGGTAATCATCGGCCCTTCGTACAGCGAGGAAGCCAGCTCGATGTTTCCTTTTTTACAAAAATACGGCCTTTATGCGGTTTCACCGACAGTCACTTCTGGGGCTGTTGTGGGTAAAGGTAGGCGAATTATCAGCATGTGCGTTCCCGATTCCATTCAAGTGAGAAAATTGATAGATGCCATGGAAAAAGATAAGGTGACAGATCTTTTTGTTTTCGCTTATACAAAAAACAGAGTTTATGTGGATCCTTTTGTAGAGATGACGAGAAAAAATTTTGCGGGGACCGTTGTTGTAGTGAAAGTATCAAAACCAGAAGAAATAACGCCGGAAATTCTCGAAAAAGCAAAAGAATTTTCTGGAATACTCTTTGTAACGCCCGGCCATGTAGCCGGTTATGGCGTATCAAAGCTTGAAGAGCTGGGGTATGCAGGCTATCTTTATGCATCAGATTATGCGCTAGATGAAAAGTTGCTACTTTTTGACAGTGAACTGATCAAGAATCTCAATGTTTTCACTCAGGTTTCTGGACAGCTTCGCGCAAAAAAGGGTGCGGATTTTGTTGGCACTTATAACGCCCTTTTGTTTGTTAGAGCGCTTATTGAGAATTACGGCCGTGACATAAAAGCTGCTTTTGAAAAGGCTGAAGGCTTCAGCTTTCAGGGTCTTGATGGCCCGGTTGAGGTCCATAATTACTATGCAGATAAAGGAACCTCCGTCATCACGCTTGAGGAGTTGATGACACTTGAAAGGTAGCTCTTTTAGAGTTTTTTATGTGTCAATACTCATCTGGATTTTGGCTGCAGCATTGATCATGTTTCATATGCTTGCCAGATACTCTACTCGTGATTTTAAGCAGATATTCGAAAAAACCGTGTACATGTTGGCTTATAGTTCCAAAGAGGTTTATTGTGTAAAAGTAGTGGATGGAAAAGTCGATAATATTCTCATGACGAAGCTTATAGGCAACAGGCCTTTTTCAATCGGACCCGGGATATTTGTAGACGATAATTCGGTAAAGTTAGTGCTTGAAAAAGGTAACCAGATGGATTATGTGGAAATACCAGGAGGGGTTTTACAGAGGGAAATTAATTCCGGGCACGAGAAATGGTTCGTTACAGATAAAAAAGGCAATGTTGTGTTATCGAATGATAATTATGCAAATCAGCCAAATTGGCTTTTGCTTGAAAATGGTAATCTGCTCTATACCCTGGCGGAAAGACTTGATGACGACTATACCTTATATTATGGGAAAGTTGTACCATGGCACTTCATCTTTGGATTGATTGGCTTTATCATAATCTTTTTAACAGGGTCTAATTTGTTAGCGGCATCTTTAAAGCACCAAAAAGAACAAATTGAAAACATGAAAGCCTCCCTGAGGAAAATCGTTGAAGGTAAAGATTTAACGGAAAATGCTTCAGAAGATCTCAAAGAGCTTGGTAATTTGGTTAAAAAATTGCGCGCAACAGTGTTGAAAGACAAAAAAAGCATGGAAAAGCTGGAGCGGCAAAACGAAGAATTGCTATCCACGCTGGAAATTGAAAAGGAAACTCACGATAAGGCTATTTTGAATATCTATAAAACCTTTGGTGCGCTTATAGAAGAGAAGGTCCATGCTGCGAGCTTGCCAATTGAAAAAATGATGGAGCTGGCACTTTTTATCGCGCGAGAACTTGGAATCAGTGATAAAGAGGAATTGTACGCGCTTCAAATTGGAATGGCATTGCATGATATAGGTATCCTTGAAGAAAATCAAAATGAAAGCACTTTTCACGGAAAAAGGCATTGCCTTACTGGAGCGAGATACGGAAAAGCCCTGAAACTCTCACCTCTGGCAATTGATATCATCAAGCATCATCATGAAACTTATAATGGAACAGGCTTCCCTGATGGTTTAGCTGGTGAAGGGATTTCTATGAGGGTTAGGATTGCAAGCGCTGTGATAGCTTACTTCGAGGAAAAATACAGGGTTAAAAATGCCGATCCCATTGAAAAGATGAAGAAAAGCAAGCATTTTGAACCCAAAGTGCTATCCATTATGGAGAAATGGCTTTCTAAATAGCGTATATTCTGTTTTTCCCGGCTCTTTTGGCTGCATAAAGGGCGTTATCAGCCTTTCCTACAACCATTGAGGGAGTATCGCCATCTACCGGGAAGTTGGCTATTCCCACACTCCAGGATATTTTGATTCTCTGACCTTTTTCTTTTATGCGTAGTTGCTTTAGATTTTCGTTCATTCTGCGAACAATCCGGATGGCATCATTTTTTGATGCTCCGGTAGTGATGATGGCAAACTCATCTCCCCCATATCTGGCTGCAAAATCCTCTTTTCTCAGGCTATCATTTATTAGTTTTGCTACCTTTTTGATTGCTTTATCTCCAATCAAATGACCAAAGGTGTCATTGATCTGTTTGAAATTATCGAGATCGATCAAAATCAAGCTAAAGGCTCTTTCAGCCTTTATCAATCGGCTGAGAATCGAGTAGAACTCTGTATGGGTGTATAGCCCGGTTGCATGATCGAGTTTACTCGCCATTAGAACTTCACTGAATTTCTTCGATTCTTCGATGATTCTCAGCACCTGATCTGCCACAATCTCGAGGATTTCGATGTCCTCATACTGAGGCCGTCTACCGTCGAGGGGGGCATCAACAGAAATATATCCGATAATATCGGTGCCTTTGTAAATGGGGATCACGAGAACATCGTCGGGCCGCCATTCAGACTGGGCTTCAAGCAGCTCGTCATATCGCCCCATGAAAGAATATTCTACATTGAAATGTTTGGAACTCTCCGGTATAAAATAAGATCTGCTGACCTTGTATTTCTCATCATGAATTTGCTCAAAATATTCCAAAGGCGGCGGATTTTCACGTAATTTTTCAAATTCTTTCTCGGGAATACCTGCATGGGCTACTCGAAGAATTTTATCATTTACGCTGTCGAAAATGCTGATTATGACGTATTTATAACCAATAGAATCTCTAATTACGCTTGCTACGTGAGCTAAGGCTTCTTCTATATCGTTTTCAGATCTAACTACCGAGATCAACTCCAGTGTTTTTGCAAGCTTTGACCTTATTGAACTGAGCCTTAAAAGGCTTTTTTTTGCATCATTGTTTGCTTTTAGAAAGCTCGCAATTATCCATACTACCATCAACGTTAATGGAAAAGCCATGAAGATCAGCCCGGCTTCAATAGCCATGCCTGCTGAGTACAAAGTCCAGAGTACTCCCCCTACGATTGATAGGAAAAGAAAATAACCACCTTCTATGACATTGACCAAAAAATTCTCGATGGAAATCTTCCTATTATTCACATACTGGTTTAAAATATCGCCTGTAATGAAACCTGACAGTTTAGCAATTAAAGTAAAACTCAGAAGAGAGATATATGGGTTGCCGTTCCAGCTGGTAAAATATACTCCAGAGGCATACATTATAAAGTAATGCAAGGTTCTGAACATTTTTTTCTGGATTATATAATCTGTTGCTTTAGTCTTTTTTGTCATAGTGAGGAAAACAGCGAAAGGTGCTAAATGTGGATCCCAAAATATCAGTAACGGGACCATTCCAGCGAAGTTGGTAATCAAGCGCAGCTGTTTTGCCCTGATGGGTACAAGATCTGTCAATACAAAGAATACCAGCAATGGAAGAATTCTGACGGGAAAGGTGAATTCTTCTAATTTACTGATAAGCCCTATCGCCAAAAGTGCAGAAATCATAATCAATATGACGTTGATAAAATGAATTCTTTTCAAGTGATCACCCACCTTACATTGAAAATTTTACTACAAATTGAAGTAAAATGTAAAATGAGAATCTTCACTTTGGGGGTGTGTTTAGTGGTAAAAGCGCTCATAATGGCCGGAGGTATCGGAGAAAGACTCTGGCCTTTAAGCACGAAAAAAAAGCCGAAGCAATTTCACGCTTTTGGTGATTCCATGCCACTTATAGTCCAAACCATTGAAAGGCTCAAGGGGCTTGTTGATGTGGTATATATAATTACAACTTCCGAACAGAGAGATATATTTAATCTAATGATTAAAGATATCGATATGAAAAACTTACTCGTTGAAC
>QNAR01000039.1 GCA_003643975.1 Thermotogae bacterium
ATAAAATGACACATTTCTTGCCTCCACACAGGTTGTGTGGAGGCCCTTATTTTTTGAAGGAGGCCGCTGGAAATGGGTTTAAAAAAGTCAAAAGATAAAACGAAGGCTAAACACAGTAAAAAAACAATAATCTCTCTTTCGTTGTTCCTTGGTCCTGGGGTTATATTGGCTTTGATATTTTTCCTGGCACCTGTAATTTTAACAATTGCCCTGTCTTTAACTGATATGGACTACCGCTTCAATTGGGATTTTGTGGGCTTTCAAAATTTCATCGATATAGCCCATGATTTCCTCATAGGAATGGTAATAAAGAACACGTTGATTTACGTGGGATTTACACTCGCCTTTTTCAATATTGGCCTGGCCTTGCTCTTGTCGTTATTAACTACCAGCATTTCCGAACGTTCTGGGACGTTTTTCAGGCTTATCTGGATGCTTCCAAGGCTAACCCCTTCCGTTGTTTATGGCCTATTGTGGCTATGGATATTCGACTCTACCCGCTTTGGGTTGCTCAACAGCGTTAGGGAAATGCTTTTTGGGAATGTTGAGCCTTTAGATTTTCTGTCCCAACACCCAATGGTCGTTATCATACTTGCTAACGGCTTCGTCGGTGCTTCTTTTGGTATGATCCTGTTCACTTCAGCAATCAAATCCATACCACGGGATTACCTATATGCTGCCAGTGTCGATGGCGCTGGATGGTTCTTCAAAGTTAGGAAAGTAATTCTTCCGCTTTTGAAGTGGCAAATTCTTTTCACAACGGCTTATCAAACGCTTTCACTACTTACTTCCTTTGAATATATTCTCATCATTACAGATGGTGGCCCGGTATTTTCAACGGAGGTGTGGGCGTTGTACACGTATCACAATGCTTTTGAGAATTTTAGGTTCGGGTTTGGTGCTTCATTGTCCCTCATTCTCGTGATAATAGGACTTGTTGCTTCGCTTATATACCTGAAAATCTTCAAATTTAAAGAAATGATTCAGGAGCCAAGAATAGAGGTTGATGCATGATGGAAAGTAGAGAATTCAAACTCAGCTTCTTTCAAAAACATGGTGAAAAAATTAAGAATACGATTGTAATTATCATATTGCTCGTTATAAGCCTTCCGATAATTTTGAGCTATCTCTGGCTCGTGCTCAATTCCTTCGCGTCTGAGATGAAATATGGAATAATTCCGACAAAATTCACGCTGGAACACTGGAGATTTTTGATTGAATCGGTAAAAGGATATCCAAATATATGGCAGGTAACCCTCAATACCTTTATAGTCGCCATTATGGTGATGTTTTTAGAGTTGTTCATCACGAGTTTTGCTGGTTATGCTCTTTCGAGATACAAATTTCGCGGCAGAAAGACGATGTTGCTCACAATCCTGGTGCTTCATTCTTTTCCCTCTGTCTCGCTTTTGGTGGCCGTTTATTACGTATTGAGAACGCTGAACCTTATAAACAGTTTGTGGGGAATCATTCTTCTAAAGGTAGCTCTTGAAATCCCGTGGGGAGCCTGGATTATGAAAGGCTTTTACGACCAGCTTCCCTGGGAAATCGAATGGGCAGGAACTGTGGACGGCTATTCCAGAATACAGGTGTTTTTCAAGGTGATGTTGCCGCTGGTTAGGCCGGGAATGGCCGTTACAGCCATTTTTGGGTTCCTTTCAGGCTGGAGCGAATTCATATTTATCAACACCTTTATTCTCAATCAGCAAACATGGACACTCTCAAGATACATCAAGGGAGTTATAGGCGATTTCAGGTTTGTCGATTACGGGTTGCTGACCTCCATCAGCCTCTTTTACATGATTCCCACTCTCGTGTTTTATTTCTTCGCTAACAAATATTTGTTGCAGGTTAATATAACCGGTACTAAAGGATAAGGAGTGAGACAATGGCGAGAATACTCTTGAAAAATCTCAGTAAACACTTTAAGAACGTCAAAGCAGTAGATAATATAAATCTTGAAATAAAGGATGGGGAATTCACGGTTCTTCTTGGCCCATCTGGTTGTGGGAAAACCACAACACTGCTCATGATTGCCGGGATCTACAAGCCCACAACAGGTGGGATATATTTTGACGACCAGATCATGAACAACGTTCCGCCAAAAGATAGGGGAATAGGGATGGTGTTCCAGAGCTACGCTTTATACCCGCACATGACCCTATATGACAATATTGCGTTCCCCCTTAGGGCACAGAAGATGAAAAAAGATGAAATAGACAGGCTTGTCCGGGAAGTCACAAAAAATCTCGATATTGGAAAACTGCTGGACAGGAAACCTTTCCAGATATCTGGCGGACAGCAGCAACGAGTTGCAATTGCCCGTGCTCTGGTGAAAAAACCTAAGATACTGCTCTTCGATGAGCCGCTTTCCAATCTTGATGCTGCTCTCAGGTCGTATATGAGAGCCGAAATAAAAAAGCTTCAGAACGACCTCGGCATTACAACTGTTTACGTAACCCACGACCAGCTGGAAGCGATGACTATGGCCGATCGTATCGCGGTATTTTCGATGGGTAAGATACAGCAGTACGATACCGCTGATAATATTTACAATTACCCTGCTAACGTATTCGTGGCGACCTTTGTTGGTACTCCTGCCATGAATATTCTGAATGTAGAAGTCAAGAACTACAATGGCGATTTCTATCTCCAGGACGAGGGGTTCAAATTCAAAACCTTACCTCAGAGAAAAGAAATTTTGTCAAACCTCGTTGAAAAAAAGCTAAAGCTTGGCATAAGGCCAGAGCATATAAGACTCAGCTTGAAAGAAACAGAGAATTCAATTCCTGCTGAAGTTTACGTTCTCGAGCCTCTTGGCAGGGAAGTGATCTATAACATAAAAATCGGAAACAACATTTTGAAGGTCCTCACAGAGGAACGCATGGATCTCAAACCCGGAGATCGTA
Source organism: Thermotogae bacterium (assembly GCA_003643975.1). GTDB lineage: Bacteria > Thermotogota > Thermotogae > Petrotogales > Kosmotogaceae > Kosmotoga_B. The sequence goes on from QNAR01000039.1 coordinate 2,910, forward strand.
TTTTCATGGATTTTGACAGGAACAGATATCATCTATTTGATGCAGAAACCGGAAAAGCCATCGATATTTCGATAAGGTGATCGCATGATAAAGAGGATTGGAGTCAACATTGACACAACAAGAGTTAACGGGTCTTTGAAGCGTTTTCGCGAAGAACTGGAGTTCTTCGAAAATATAGGCTTTGATTATGTTGAACTCCCCCCTGCCGGACTCGATGTCATATACCACAGGGAGTTCAGAGCAAAGCAAGCAGAGCGCATAAGAAACATTCTGTCTGAATTTTCGTTTGGTCTCACCGTGCATTGCCCTGATCCCATTAACTTAAAAAATGAAGGTATTGATTATGAGAGGGGATTTCAGGTTCTAAAAACTACAATTGAATTTGCCGCGTACACCGGTGCAGAAATCGTTGTATACCATCTTGGAAGTTTTGAATACGGCCAGTCAACAAACCTTCATGAGCAATATCTGAAAGAAATAGGAGCTTTGAGAAAGCTTGGGGACCTGGCGGAAAAAAACGGGATAAAAATCGCTGTTGAAAACACCTCACAGGCAGTATCAGACGTTATAGGGGCTTTGAATGAAGCAAAGCACGATTCCGTTTCCCTTTTGATGGACATCGGACATCTTTATCTCTATTGCAAACAGACCGGGAAAGACTTCCTGGAAGAAATAGAGGCAGGACTTGAACATGCCGTGGAATTGCATGTCCACGATAATTTTGGCGAAGGCGAGTTCAATTATTCAAAGGAAATCATTACACATGAACCCTTTCGCTTCACTTATGGCGTTGGAGACTTGCATCTTCCTCTTGGTCAGGGAAGTATTCCATATCCAGAAATATTCAAGCTGGTCAAAGAAAAGGATTTTACTGGCATAATAACGTTGGAGATCAACAGCAAAGACCGTTTTGAAGAAGACTACATTGAATCTCTTAAAATCTTGCGTGGCATTTATCGGGAGGAGAATGTTTAGTGAAAATAACCTTTATTGGACATGTTTCAAAAGACGTCAATATCGTGATAAAAGATAAGAAAATCATCCCCGGTGGAGGAGTTTATTTCGGGAGTGTAGCTGTTGTTCAGTTGGGAGAGAAAGCAGAGGTTTTTACAAAATGTGCTAAAAAGGATTTAGAAGTATTCGCTTCAATGGAAAAAGAAGGCGTAGAAACCCATTACCTTCTTAGCTCTACCACAACGAGTATAGAAAACTACTATCCAACTCCAAACCCCGATGACAGAAGAAGCAGAATCCTATCACTTGCAGAACCTTTCAGCAAAGGGGATTTACCCGCTGAAAACAGGGAAATCATTCATGTTAACCCACTATGGCATGGAGAATTCCCCGAAGAGTTGTTGCATTTGGTGCGCCAAAACGCTGGTTTTTTGATCGGAGACGCTCAGGGATTTCTCAGAAATGTTGAAAGTGGGAAGATGGTTTACAGAGATTGGGATAAGAAAGAAAAATACCTTGAACTTTTCAACCTTTTCAAAGTAGATATCAAAGAAGCCAGAATTCTAACGGGTATTGATGATCTTAAAAAAGCTGTTCAAAAGATTCAGCAAATGGGACCTGAAATGGTAATAGGAACACAGTCTGAAAGCGTGGTTCTTTTCAACGGGAAAGAAATGTATGAAGCGCCATTTGGCAGCTGGAAGCTCGAAGGTCGAACGGGCAGGGGCGATACCTGTACAGCGGCTTTTGTTGTTGGTTATGGAAAATTTGAATTGCCCGGGGCATTGAAATATGCAGCGGAAGTAACTACCGAAAAAATGCAGTACCCAGGTCCATTTAAAAAGAAGGAACATTGATTATTATTTTTATTTCTCCCTACAAATGGGGAAATTCAAGGAGGTGTTGGGTGTGAAAAAAGCAACATTGCTACTGCTTGGCGTCCTGATTCTTGCAACCCTAGTCATTTCTGCTCCTGTGCTTCACATGTATACAGCGTTGGACGTCAACGAAGCGAAGATCTATATTGAAGCCTTTGAAAAGGCAACCGGAATTAAGGTTGACTGGGTAAGAATGTCTTCAGGTGAAGTTTTAGCACGACTTGAAGCAGAAAGAAACAACCCAAGAGCCAGTATCTGGTTTGGTGGTCCGGCTGTTGACCAGATTGCGGCAAAGAACAAAGGATTGCTCGAGCCTTATAAATCACCGAATGCGTGGAGCCTTGACCTGGCTTTCAAAGATTACGATGGATATTGGACAGGTTTCTACCTGGGCGTTATTGGCTTTGCGAGTAACACAAAGCAATTAGAAGAACTCGGCGTAGAAGCGCCAACTTCATGGCAGGATCTTCTTAAGCCAGAGTTTAAAGGAAGAATTTCCGTAGCATATCCTTACACGTCAGGTACTTCATATACAATTCTGGCTGGTCTTATTGCTCTCATGGGCGAAGATGAAGCCTTTGATTACTACAAAAAGCTCAATAAGCAGATTCATCATTACAACAAATCCGGTTCAGCCTGTGTTACGCAGGTAGGCCTTGGGGAAGTTACCGTTGGTATTGCCTTTGCTCATGACGTAATAAAGAAAGGTGTTTCAAAGGGATATCCCGTTAAACTGACTGTTCCCGAAGATGGAACTTCTTACGAAATAGGAGCTATGTCGGTTATTAAGGGTGGGCCAGAGCCTGAGCTGGCACATAAGTTTATTGATTGGATGCTAACAGCAGAAGCACAAAGTCTCATGAAAAATTGGTACAGGGTTCCTCTGAACCCGGATGCAGAAGTCGTTGAGGGTGCAGTAAAAATCACAGATGTCAACGTAATTCCTCTGGACTTTGTTTACTTTGGACAGCAGAAAGACAGGCTTATAGAAAGATGGAAGACTGAAATTCAGTATGGAGACTGATCATACTTGAACAGGCGGGGAGGTGCTCCTCCCCTCTTGTTTTATGGAGGGATTGGATGTACTTTACGAAGCAGTTGAAAAGAATTTTTAACGAACCTACATTGTTTATAACCCTGCTCGCAGTTTGGCTTTTACTCGGTGTGTTTGTCATATATCCCATTGTGATGGTCGCGATAACCAGCTTGAAAGACTATAGCGGGCATTTTTCCTGGAATACCTATAAAATGCTTTTCACAAAGGTATATTTCAGGAGACCTCTGATTAACAGTTTGAAACTCGGTGCAACAGTAGCGAGCATTGGTACTGTTGTGGGATTTATCTTCGCCTTTGCGATAACACGGGTAAACATTCCCGGAAAAAAGATATTTACCACCGTTGCAACTTTTCCGATTGTTTCTCCCCCTTTTGTAATAGCGCTGGCAGCAATTCTTCTCTTCGGTAGAAACGGTGTAATAACGCACGATATTCTGAAGGACAGCCTCAAGATAGATATTTATGGCTTTGGCGGATTGAGCCTTGTCGAGACACTTGCGTATTTTCCCACGGCTTTTTTAAGCCTTGAAGGAATATTGAGGTCCATTAATCCTGCTCTCGAAGAAGCGTCTTTGAGTATGGGATATAGCAAATGGAGAACTTTTTGGAAAGTGACATTTCCTCTCTCCATGCCCGGGATTTTTTCAGCATGGCTACTTGTGTTTGCACAATCCATGGCCGATTTTGGTAACCCAATGATCATTTCGGGTAATTACCAGGTGCTTTCCGTTGCAGCGTACCTTGAAATCACGGGATCTTTTAACCTTTCCACCGGTTCAGGGCTGGCCATATTGCTTCTCGTCCCAACTATCGTTGCATTCACGCTGCAAAAATACTGGCTTTCAAAGAAGTCATACGTTACCGTAACCGGGAAACCATCTTCGATGGGCATTTTAGAACCCAAAAAGTCTGTTAAAGCACTCTTTACTGTCATACTGCTCATCTTTACAGCAACAATACTCATGTTCTATGGGACGGTGTTCTATGGCTCCTTCACAAAACTGTGGGGAGTTAACCACACGCTTTCACTGGAAAATTACAAGTTCGTTTTTGATGTCGGACTTGAATACATAAAAGACACCATTATTTTGGCAGCTATTGCCACTCCAATTTCCGGAATCCTTGGCATGTTGATCGCTTATCTTGTCGCGCGAAAGGAATTCCCTGGAAGGAGGTTCACAGAAGCCACTTCACTTTTAACCTTTGCCATTCCTGGTACTGTGGTTGGTATAGGGTACTTGCTTTCCTTTAACAACAAACCCTTCGTATTAACGGGAACAGCGGCGATAATCATATTGATTTTCATATTCAGAAACCTTCCTGTGGGGGTACAGAATGGCGTAGCAGCGCTGGAGCAGATCGATAAATCCATTGAAGAAGCTTCGCTGGCTATGGGGGCCAGCAGTGCCACAACATTCTGGAAAGTGACATTACCCCTTATAACCCCAGCCTTTTTTTCCGGGCTATTCTTCACCTTTGTTAAAAGCATGACCGCCATAAGCGCTGTGATTTTTGTGGTTTCAGGCAGCTGGAATCTCGTTACTGTGGCGATATTGGGCTCGGTCGAGAACAGTGATCTGGCACAAGCGGCGGCGTATAGCTACGTTTTGATATTCATCGTGATAATTATGATGTTCTTGTTGAGAATGTTGACTTACAGATTTTCCTATGAGCGAAAGATAGCGAGGTGAAATAGATGAAGGCATTTGTCGAGTTGAAAAATATTTCAAAGCATTTCAAAGACCCTCATGGTCAGGGAATAGTGAAGGCAGTGGATGGTATATCTTTTCAGGTAAAACAGGGTGAGCTTGTGACTCTTTTGGGACCATCGGGATGTGGAAAAACAACTACCCTGAGGATAATTGGAGGCTTTGAGATTCAAAATGGAGGAGATGTTCTCATAGATGATACTGTGGTAAACAACCTTCCCCCAAATCGACGCCCCACAGCCATGGTTTTTCAAAGCTATGCGCTATTCCCACATATGAATGTCTTTGAAAACGTGTCCTATGGGCTGAAAATAAAAAATCTCACCAAAAGCGAGATAAAGAAAAAAGTGCACGACATTCTCGAAATAGTAGGTCTCTCAGGGCTTGAGAACCGCTACCCGGGGAAATTGTCCGGCGGGCAGCAACAAAGGGTTGCCCTTGCCAGAGCGATCGTGCTTGAGCCAAAATTGCTGTTGCTTGATGAACCGTTGTCCAATCTTGATGCAAAATTGAGAGAACAGATGAGAATCGAATTGAAAAAAATCCAAAAACGAGTGGGAATCACCAGTGTCTATGTAACACATGACCAGTTGGAAGCCATGACGCTTTCGGATAAAGTTGTAATTATGAAATCCGGGAAAATAGTACAAGAAGACACGCCCGCAAATATTTATCGTTTCCCTGCAAACAAATTCGTGGCTTCTTTTATTGGCAGGGCGAATTTTGTGGAAGCTACTATCACGGATGTCAAACCGCAATTTGTAAAAGTGAAGTTGGTTAATGGCAAAGAAGTAGAGGCAATAATAGCACGCAATGGATGGAAAATAGGTGAAAAGGTGCAAGTGGTTGTCAGACCCGAGAGCATTGCCATTACATCTGCGGACAAGGGTGATCTTACCGGAACAATTGAAAACAGTATATACACCGGAAACATGGTGACTTTTGAAATTTCAAGCGAGGGAACCACCTTTGAAGTGGATATGATTAATCCCTATTCAAGTGCCTTACCTTCAACAGGAGAGAAAGTAGGGTTGAAATTCGACCGAAATTCAACCACGGTGGTCAGGGTTGAGGATACACGAAGTGAAGAATAACCTGAAGCTGATAATTAGCGACCTCGATGGCACCATATTGAAGAAAGATTCTACGCTATCTGAGAAAGTTATAGAAAGTGCCGAAAAATTTAGAAACTCAGGTATAGACCTCACAATTGCCACCGGCAGAATCCTGGAATCCGCATTGCCTTACATTGCGAAGCTGAAAATCACGAAACCTGTGATCCTGTACAACGGTGCGAAGATATTTGACCCTCTAAAGAGGGAATATATATACCAGGCGTTTTTCAAAGAGAGCGAAAAGCGCCTGCTTTTTGAAATCCTTCAAGCTGAAAAGCTTCATGCCGTGTTTTTCACCGAAGAGGGCTCATACGTTTTCAACTCTTCGCCGTTGATCGAGGATTTTCGTATTCATGATGGAATAGAGCTGAAATCTTCACCTCTTTCAGAACTATTGCATACCGATCTCGCCAAAATTATGATAATTGACGAGCCATCAACCGTAGATGAAATACAGGAAAATATAGGACCGGAATTTGAGAAATTTTGCTCCGTTTTAAGATCCGAAAAAGTTTTCCTCGAGTTATTGCCTGGAGGAGTCAACAAAGGCACAGCACTGGTCCGCCTATGTGAGTTGCTTGGAATTTCTCCTGAGAATACAATTGCTCTTGGGGATAACCCCAATGATTTTGAAATGCTAAGGCGCGCAGGGATTGGAGTAGCAGCTGGCGAAAGCCATTCAGTGTTAAGTGAAGTAGCTGACATCATTATAAAGGAAAATCCCGAAAACGTGCTCGAAAGGCTTAACGAACTGCTTTTCGAAAGGAGATATCTATGATATGAAGATGGATTCAACAACATTCCCCGTTTTAGGGCCTTCAAACCTGAAGCCCATTGGCTCTGTCGAACTTCCCTTTAAGACATATCATGTACAAGGACTTGCTGTAACAGACAGAGCCTTTTTTCTTAGTTCGGTGGATGAAATAAATAACAGAGGGCTTCTCTGGAAAGTAGATCGTTCAACACTTGAAACGGAAAAAGAACAGGACCTTGCCAGAGAAATAACTCCGGGTGAGTTAACGATTCACGTGGGCGGTATATTTTATGATGGCAAATATCTCTGGGCTCCTGCCGCGGGGTACAAACGTGAATCCGGATCTTTCATCTTTGCAATTGAGCCCTCAGATATGGAAATTGTGAAAGTGCTGAAATTCGATGATCACATAGGGGCCGTAGCCTCAAATGGCAAAGACAGATTATATCTTGCAAACTGGGATTCTGTGTACATTTACATAACGGATTTTGAAGGCAACATATTGAAGAAAATTTTAAATCCGGGTATAAGCCAGAGAATGGGTTATGTATGCGCTTATCAGGATATTCACTATGATTTTGAAAGCGGCTTGCTCTTATGCAATGGCGACACTAGAAAACCCAGAGAACTCCCCGAAGGATATATATTTGGTTATCCTTATTTTCATGGATACGAAGATATTTTTGGCATGGTAGACTGGCTTGACCTGGACACAGGAAAAGTCGTTAAACGTGTGG
>QNAR01000040.1 GCA_003643975.1 Thermotogae bacterium
TGCCTTGTTTGTTAACGAAGTTAGAAGGCAAAAGCTTGTCTAACTGCTCAATAATCTTTACAATATCGCTTTTTGCAAGTTCTTGTGGTACCACCATTGGAATTTGGGAGGCCCACCTTTTTTTGTGACACCCTAATTTCTAATTTAAAATGGTATATTATTGACGCAAAAGTTAAAGATCCTTATAAAAGGTGAATTAACTTTTGCTAGTTATCGAAGAGGAGGAATAGCATGGAAAAGGTCGTCGGGGTATGTGGGTGTATTTGCAGTGACTGCAGGATCTACGGAAAGGAGTGTAAGGGCTGCCACGCTATTGAAGGCAAACCCTGTTGGTTGCATGAAGTAGGGCTTGATGTTTGTGATTTTTATGAATGTTGTGTAATTGACAAAGGGCTAAAACACTGTGGAGAATGCCCGGAAATTCCATGTGACAGGTTCTGGAAGAATAAAAATCCAGCATGGACAGAAGAACAACATAAAAAAATCGTAGAAGATAGAGTCATTTTGCTTAAAGGATTAGCTCAGAATAAATCTTGATCAAGGAAGGGTTTTTATGGAGAAGGATATTAGCAATCTAGAGATGAGGCTATCAGTGAGATGACTGAACAGGATTCTATCAATGTTGTTTTCAGAAATGAAGGCTCTTTCAGATGAAGACCGGGATTTACCGATTCGTTGGAGTGTAATGCACATATATACTAGCTCACAAATCGCAAAAATATTGGCGCTTAAACGAGGAATAGATCCAGAATTAGCGGGAATTACAGCGGCTCTTCACGATATCGGCGTAGTAAAGACAAAAAAACGTGAAAACCATGCCGAAGCGGCAAAGAGATATGTATATGAAATTATCGAGACGTATAACTCTACACACAGAGGAAGTCTGCCTTAAATTACCAAAAAAGAAACAGAATTAATTGTAAATGCAATAGTTCAACATAGTCAAAAAGAAATTATCTCAGATAATCCTTTTGTTGAAATCCTAAAAGATGTCGATTCGCTAGACAGATACTTACATGACGTAAAAAAGAAGGGCCGCACCGTGAAAGGTGCATAAAAGTATTGAAAGAAATCGGGATTAAAGAAGAACCTCATCAATTAAACAAAAAAGGAGGTAATTCATGGGAGCCAAACAGTACGATAAATATTTAGATCACTGGAAAGTGGATCTATACGAACAGACAGTAACTGAGACAGAAGATGTTCAGATGATCAACAAACTGCTTGGCACACGCACAAGACAACGTATTTTTGAGGTGGCCTGTGGTAGCGGCCGTATCCTGGTACCATTGGCAAAAGCCGGGCATGTGATGACCGGATTGGATATGGACAATCTGATGCTAGCAAAACTCTTTGAAAAGACTCAGGGATTAGAAAACATCACAATAGTTCAGGCGGACGCTGTTACAGCCAACTGGGGAGAAGGCTATGATGTCGTGATCCTGGCAGGCAACATCCTGCTTAATATCGTATCCGATGACGATTATAAGGCTACCCAGCAAAAATTCATCCAGAAAGCTTATTCTGCACTCAAACCTGATGGGTATATGTACCTGGATAACAATGCCTTTGCTCATCCCGAACGATTTTTTGGCCTACCGGGAGAGCATGTAATTTTTGAGGGTACTGATAGCTGGGGAACTTATGGACGTTATATCCTTGCAAATGAAAAATATGATACACAAAAGCAATTAGTCACAGGCACACGTAGGTATGAACTCACATTAAAATCCGGCGAAACCTTCTCCAAAGAAGAGAGATACGTTAAGCACGTGCCTACAGTACAACAGATGGAACAATGGATAGTTGACGTGGGGTTTACTATCGAGCAGAGATACGGAAATTACAAAGGTGATTCTGTCAGCGAAACCACTCACCGTGCTATTTATTGGGCAAAAAAGTAGTTGGATAAGAAAAAGAAAACAAACCAGATTTTAGCTTGTAACTCATTGTCTGAGTGCCTGGCGTCACAGGGAACCGGGACGTCAGACGATTTTGATTTACCACAATTGTTTGGGGGTGATTACGATATTAAGTACCGAGTTACGTGATTCGAGTTACGAGAGCTAAAAAGCCAAAGGACCGAGTTATGAGTTATGAGTGATGAATTATGAGTTATGAGTTAAGGAGCCGAGAAATCGAGTTGCGTGATTCGAGATCAAGAGCCGAGTTGCGTGATTCGAGTATCGAGTAATGAGAAGAAAAACATCTAAACCCTAACAACTAAACCCTAGAGCCGAGACACTGTACCCGGTTTTTCGTAACTTAGGTCCCGGATCTTGATTTTATCTTTAAACAGTAAAGTGATATGCTTGTTAATGCAAAAAGCAAAAAGCTGAAAGGGGGAATATGTAAACTATGAAGTACTATGTTGCACCGGGAAGATTGAATATCATTGGCGAACATACAGATTACAACGGGGGTTTCGTGTTGCCAGTAGCAATTGACAAATACGTGCAAGTGGGAATCGAAAAATCACATGATGATTTGGTTCATGTAAAGTCGGAAAGTTTCGGAGAATTCACTTTTGATTCTAAAAACATTTCAGCGACTGATAGCTGGAAAGATTATGTGATGGGGATTTTTGATGTTTTGAAAAAGGATAAGGGAGTCAATTTTCCGGGGCTGAAGCTCGAGATAAAATCGAATGTACCTGAAGGCGCTGGTTTATCAAGCTCCGCAGCTCTTGAAGTAGCAGTAATTACAGCTTTGAACGGTTTTTTGAACTTAAATCTTACCGATGAAGAAAGATATAATTTATCCCAGAAGGCTGAAAATGAGTTTGTGGGTGTTCAATGTGGCATTATGGACCAATTTGCATCGGTTATGGGTAGAAAAGGCCACGCCTTATTCCTTGATACTGTTAGCATGAAGTATGAATATGTACCTTTGAATACGGGAGAATATACTTTTGTTGTTATAGATTCCGGTGTTAAACATAGCCTTTCAGATGGAGGTTACAACAAAAGGAGAGAAGAAGCGCAGAAGGCCCTCGAAGAATTCGGAGTAAACAGCTATCGCGAATTAAGCCTTTCGCAGCTGTTTATGAAAAGGTCTCAGGTAAGCGAGATAAGTTATAAGAGAGCGATGCATGTGGTTACAGAAAACGAACGAGTGAAGGAAGCGGTGGATATCCTGAAACACTCAAACTTCGAAAATCTAGGCAGGGTATTAAACCAAAGCCACGAGTCATTGGCAATAGAGTACGAAGTGAGCTGCGACGAAGTGAACTTCATCGTAGATACTCTGAAAGAGATCGATGGCGTTACAGGCTGTCGAATGATAGGAGGCGGCTTTGGAGGTTCAGTTCTGGCCATTTGCGAGAAAGCCAAAGTTGGGGAAATATCAGCAGAGGTTAAGGAAAAATACAATAAAGAATATGGAAAAGAAGCGAGAGCTTATGTGGTTGATTCCTCAGATGGTGCAATGAAGATGGATAATGCGCTCATATAATGCTTTGAGAACTTTGGTTTGCACTGTAACAATGGGAGATAGACCCGTAACCATGAAAGAAGCACAAAAGCCGAGAATATCTTAAAAAAATTTTTGAGGGAGATTTTCTTCAAATTTTAAATAGACTGAACTGGCAGTAGAAAGCAAGTACTCAAATGAGCTTTTGGTGTTTTTCTTAATTAATCTTGTAATTAAGCTGCATGAAACAATGAAAAGTGAAAATCCGTGTTAAAATATCACTAATGAGAAAGTGTCTCAATAAGGTGGTGCCAATGAAAATTACGCTTTCACAGCTTCCGGTTGGTGTCGATGGAACGATCGTTGAAATAAACGCCCCTCATGAACTGAGGGAAAGATTGTATGGCATGGGTTTCATCAAAGGCCAACGTGTTAAGACCATCAGAAGGGCCCCGTTAAGGGACCCCGTTGTTTACTTAATAAAGGGTAGCGAAATCAGCTTGAGGGAAGAACTCTCTTCCAAGATCGTTATTGAGTCAAGGTTTTTTTCTCTGGATTTAGCTATTCCCGGGGAATATGTTGTCGATTCACTGGTGGGCGGAAGAAGGTTTCTGGAAAAGATGAGATTTATTGGTATTTCAAAAGGCAGCAGAATCAGAGTTGTCAAATCTCTTTCCCGTGGCAAATATATCAGGATCAATAATAATGATGTATTTATTCCTTATAGGCAAGCGATGAGGATAGTGGTGGAGGAATTGCCGAATGAGTAATAGCCACAGTTACAATAAAGCTGAAGAAATCGGGACTGTTGTTCCTTCCAAATACACGAGTGTTGCTCTTCTTGGCAATCCAAATGTGGGAAAAACCAGCCTTTTTAATGCCCTTACGGGAGCGAGACAGTATGTTGCCAATTGGCCCGGAGTTACCATTGAAAAGCGTGTTGGCACAATGTTTTATGGAGACAGGGCTTTTAGAATAATCGACTTACCGGGAACATATACTTTGGGAGCTACGAGTATAGATGAAAAGGTTGCCAGAGACTATCTCATCTATGAATCCCCCGATCTGGTTGTTGTTGTTACTGATGCCATGAATTTAGAGAGAAGCCTTTATTTGCTATTGCAGGTATTGGAGCTAAGGGGAAACGTAATCCTTGCCATCAACTCAATAGATGAAGCAAAAAAAGCGGGAATAAAGATTGACAGCAAAGAGCTAAGCAAGCATTTAGGCATTCCCGTAGTTTTGACTTCAGCTTTTACAGGTGAGGGAATAGGAAATTTAAAAGAAGCCATGTTGAAGATAAGTCGTTCTGGCATCCACGTACATTATCTTTTTCCAGAACGTATTGAAAAGCTTATTTCAAAATTATCTTCGAGTTTGAAACTTAAAAAAGAATTAGAAAACTTCGATACACGCTGGCTTTCGATAAAGTTGCTCGAAAGGGACGAGGAAGTTTTGAAATTAACTGGTATAGACCCTGGTGCTGATTACTCAGCCGATATAGCAAATTCCAGATACGAATTTATCAAAGAGCTGCTGAAAGATTCTTACAGAGATTCAGAGAAGCATTACTGGGATCTAAATACCGCCATAGACCATGTGGTTACACATAAATACCTTGGCATTCTCGTTTTTTTTGCCATCATGTACCTTGTTTTCCAGGTGACATACAGCTTTGCAGAACCATTCACCACGCTCATTGAAATGGGCTTTAATGCTTTGGGAGCTTTTGTGGATAAATCTGTTCCCATACCCTGGTTAGCTTCTTTGCTATCTGATGGGGTTATAGGAGGGGTTGGGGCTGTTATTACCTTCGTGCCAAGCATCTTTATCCTCTTTTTGTCTCTTGGAATTCTCGAAGAAACCGGTTACCTGCCGAGAGCAGCCTTTGTAATTGACAGGGTCATGTATTCTATGAAGCTAAGCGGCAGATCTTTCATGTCGATGTTGCTTGGCTTTGGTTGCAACGTATCTTCTATCATGTCGACCAGAACAATTTCTGAACCTCAAGAGCGGATTGTGACAATACTGGTTTCTCCCTTTATCAGTTGTAGTGCAAGATTACCGGTATATATCATGATATCCAGCGTTTTTTTTGGAAAAGCTGCGGGCCTTGCCATCTTTTCGCTGTATGTGTTTAGTGTGCTTTTTACTTTTGCCTCAGCACTTTTATTCAACAAACTGCTTTTCAAAGGGAAGCCTTCCCCAATGATCATGGAGTTACCCAGATATAGGAAACCCACAATCAGGTCATTGATGTTGTATACCTGGAATCGCGGAAAGCACTTTCTCGAAAAAGCCGGTACGATAATTCTCGCTGCTTCTATTGTGATCTGGGTACTTTCATATTTCCCAACAGGGAATATTCTCACTAGCTTTGCGTCGATTCTTGGTAAGAGTCTCGAACCTTTGTTCAGGCCTCTTGGTTTTACCTGGCAGATGGTAACTGCTCTCATTTTTGGCGGTGCAGCCAAGGAAGTCATTGTCTCAAGCCTCTCAACGCTTTACGGGGCATCATCACTACCGGGTAATCCCGGATTAGCGACGCTGGCGTCTCAGATAACTCCTCCAGTCGCTTTTGGCTTTCTCATTTTTGTGCTATTGTACTTCCCGTGTTTTGCCACGATAGCAGCTATAAAAAACGAATCTGGAAGCTGGAAATATGTATGGATAACTGTTCTATATGGGCTGGGAATAGCTTATCTTTTAGCTCTTATAACGAGGTTAATTGGAGGGGCTTTTTTATGAGCACTCGTCTTGTAACCATTCTTTTAACCCTCTTTGCAACGCTTATGAGTTTCATAGCGATTAATACCATTTTCGGGTTTTTTCTCACTATACCCAATCCGGTTTTTGGTGTGATAATCTTTATAAACGCCTTGGTTTATTTTTATGGCTTGCTCGAAAGTCGTGATTACCCAAAAAGGAGGAAGGCTCATCTCCTTATTGGAAGTTATTTTTCTTACCTTCTTGCTTTGTTTCAAATCCTCTTTGTTCTCGCTTTCTGGCTAAACGGGAAAATCGAGGGTTATTGCAACATAAATCTGCAATCTGTAAACTTTCCACTTGTAATCTCCGGATTGATCGCTTCTTTCGTTAATGATTATGTCAAGAAAGCTTACAACTAAAACCGCCTTATACTGGTAGTATTTGAAATCGTGCGATTCATATTTTATATTGGAGCCTATGATTGTGGTAATATTTTTGTGTCTATGGAGGTGAAACCATGGCAAAAATATACGTGATAGATGATGAATCGAGTATCAGGCGCCTAATCAAAATGATTATGGAAGAGCAAAAGCATGAAGTGACAACCTTTGCAACAGCTGAGGAAGGACTAAAGGTAATAGAAAAGGAACCACCTGATTTACTTTTTACAGACCTTGGATTACCAGAAATGAATGGACTTGAACTCATCAAAATAGTAGAAGAAAGATTGTATTCTTTCCCTATTGTAGTCGTTTCTGAAATAACCATAGCAGAAGCGATCATCGAAGCATTTAAGCATGGAATCTGTGATTTTATCACAAAGCCTTTTACTCCAACAGAGATTATCGAAAGTTTCGAGAAATGTTATATGAGCACCGATACCCTTTTGAAGAAAAAGAAGGAAGTGATTTCTTTCGTAGAAGCGGGGAAAAATCTTCAGGCCAGTAAACTCGTTTCAAGGCTTTTCGCGAATTTTCCAAATTCTCCTGTGCCCCACTACCTTTTCGCACTGCTTGCCTTTTCCTGGAATAAAGAATTGGCTAAACGACATTTGAAGGCTGCGCTTGCCCTTGACCCGGATTATAAAGAAGCAAGGGAACTTCTCATCAAAATCGATTCAGGAGATGAAAATTGACCATGCCAGTTCTCAATAAGAAAAAAAGCAAAGGATTATACATAGTGATTTTTGGGTGTGGTAGGCTTGGCTCTGGTATTGCGAACTGGCTGTCTTCGAAGGGTAATAGCGTAGTTGTCGTGGATAGAAGAGAAGAAGCTTTTTCTTCCCTATCTTTTGAATTCACAGGCTTTACAATCATAGGAGATGCGACAGAGTTAGATACTCTTGAGACCGCAAAGGTTGAAAAAGCCGATGTGGTGCTTGCATTAACCCCGGACGACAACACCAATATAATGACTGCGTTGATTTCTAAGGAGTATTTTGAAGTTCCGCGAGTTATAGCACGTGTTTACGATCCTAACAACATAGACATGTTTTCGGAATTCGGCGTAGAAATCATCTGCCCCACCCTTTTAGCTGTCAAAGAAATACAGAACACTCTGGGGTTCATTGGTGGTGATGAAGGTTGAAAGTTTTCTTAATCGGTGGAAGGAATATAGCTTATCATTTAGCCAGAAGGCTGTTGAATAAAGGTTATCAAGTAGTGCTCGTTAATAAAGACGAAAAGCTCAATGAAGGACTGGCAAAAAGGCTAAAAAAGGCTATTATTATCACAGGAGATGGAAGTAAAAGGCATGTCCTTGAACAACTTGAAATAACATCAAAGGATCTTTTTGTGGCACTTACACCAAATGATCAGGATAATCTGGTGGCGAGTTTAATCGCTAAGAGGGTTTTCGGCATTGAAAATCCCCTTGCTTTGATCAATGACCCTGACAACGAAGCGGCTTTCAAAAAACTGGGAATTGGAACCACTGTAAGTCCCACTAATATACTCGCCCAGGCAATTGAAGAGAGGATTTTCAAAGAACAAATTACCAACCTCATTCCATCATTTGAACAGATAGCTGTTTTTCAGATCGAAATGGAGGAACAATCACCTGCTGTAGGTAAAAGGGTTATGGAACTTGCAATTCCACGAGAAAGTGTTATAGGGGCCATTATTAGAGCTGGGGAAGCGATTATCCCCCGTGGGGATACCATAATCAAAAGTGGTGACAAATTAATTGTTCTCAGCAAACCTACTGTTCAGTCCTCCGTTTTCGAATCGTTGCTAGGAGAGGTGTAAATGTATATCCACAGTCTGAAAAAGCGTTATCAAATTGTTTTTGGCTATATTGGCAATTTGTTCATATACTTTCCTCTTATACTAATGATCCCGGTTTTGTTTTGTTTCTGGTATCCCGAGGAATGGGGTGACAGTCTCTTCTTTTTGGCCTCCGCTCTTGTGAGTTTGGCTTTTGGCTTTGCTTTTAAGTATTGGCTAAAGGTGAAACCAGGGACACCCATTTCTGTTCAAGAAGGAGCGATCATTGTTGTCTTTGCCTGGGTTTTCGGAATAATTTTTTCCGCTTTGCCTTTTATTTTTGCAGGTATTCTTGACTTCTCACAGGCTGTATTTGAATCCACCAGTGGCTGGACAACAACAGGACTCACGTTGGTAGATGTGACGAAAATTCCAAAGATATTCCTTGTATGGCGAAGCTTGATGCAGTTTTTTGGCGGTGCTGGCTTTGCGATTATCATGATGTCAGCTATCGTAGGGCCAGGTGGTTTTGGACTCTACCACGCTGAAGGTAGGGTTGACAATCTTGTGCCGAATGTCAAGAGTTCCGTTCGGCGAATACTAATTATTTATTTCAGCTACGCGATAGCCGGAGTAATCGCACTTAGAATCGTAGGAATGGGCTGGTTTGATGCTTTTAACCATTCCCTCACCGGGTTGGCAACAGGTGGATTCTCTACAAGAGCAGGATCAATTGGCGAATTCAACAGCGTGCCAATAGAGATGGTAATTATAATCCTCATGTTTTTGGGAACTACTGGATTTGGAATTCACTATGCACTCTGGAAAGGAAATTTCAAGGCCTTGTCAAAAAACGGAGAACCTAAATTAATGGGAATCACCGTCCTTCTCTTTACTCCTTTGCTAATGGGTTCAACCTTTGGATACCTTTTTAGCCATGCTTCGGAATCTTTTAGGCATGCTACTTTTCAAGCTGTGTCTGCCCTTACCGGCACAGGTTTTTCAACGGTTGACTTCACCAGCTGGAGCCAAAGAGGTTTTTTTGCCGGTCTGTACCTGTTGACCCTATTAATGATCTTCGGGGGCGACATGGACTCAACCTCCGGTGGTCTCAAACAATACAGATTGTACGCCCTTATAAAACTAATCGGAGTGGAGATAAAAGAATTCTTCCTCCCCAGAAGCGCTGTGGTAAGAACAGAAATCTGGAAGGGAGAGAACAAGAGATACATAGATTCTAACCTTGTTAAAGAAATTTTGATAATATTTTCTTTGTACTTCCTGACGTTTGGAGTTGGTACAGCGGTAATTTCTTTTTACGGATACTCTCTTGCTGACTCCGCCTTTGAGTACGCGTCAGCTTTGAGTACAGTTGGGCTTTCAGTGGGTATAACCCGTCCTGATGCTCCACTTGGTATAATTTGGGCCGAAACTGTGGGGATGTTTCTGGGGCGCCTGGAATTTCTGGTAATAGTGTATGGAATCACAAAAATGATAAAAGATGCAAAGCTCGCGCTCACAACAGAAAGAAGTCAAAGAAAGCTGAAGGGAAGGGAAGCACATGATTAAGAGGATAAAAGGAACTCAGGATATTTATTTGGAGGAGATGAAATATTGGCATTATGTTGAAAGTGCTGTAAGAGAAGTCACCAGACTATACGCCTTTCAAGAGGTTAGAACACCTATTTTCGAAGCAACAGAGCTTTTCAAGCGTAGCGTAGGTGAATCCACAGATGTTGTACA
>QNAR01000041.1 GCA_003643975.1 Thermotogae bacterium
AAAACAACAAAAAGAATTTTAGACTTTAATAGACAGGTGGTTTGGTTGTGAAGACATATAAGAATCTTGATGTATGGAAATTGGAAATGGATTTGAATAAGAAGATTTATGAAATAAAAGAAGAATTCCTTGATACTGAGAGATATGAGTTATCTTCTCAAATGAGAATAACTACAGTATCAATACCATATAATACAGCTAAAGGCTCAGGAAAAAATCACAAAAAGGAATTTGTGCAATATTTGTACCATTCGAGAGGTTCTTTGTTGGAACTGGAAACCCAGGTTGAACTTTCTAAGATGTTGAATTATCTAGATGAAGAAAATTACATAGAGGTTTCTTCACTTATCAAACGGGCTCACAAAATTATAAATGGATTGATCTTCTCATTAAAAAAATTACCTACAACCAACAACGCACAACGTACAACGGCAAAGGAGTGATCTTATGACTCGCCTGCGCGCTGCATTGATTGGTTGTGGAAGGATAGGAATAAAAAAGCATATAGAGGCGTTTGCGGCTAATTCTGACAAAATAGAGCTCGTTACGGTATGCGACATTGTGAAAGAAAAAGCTGAAAGAGCGGCAGATGAGTATAAGAAACGTTGTGGGTTGTGGGTTGTAGGTAGTACGAAAGATAAAAAAACCGTAAGCGCACAACGAACAACGTACAACCAACAACGTATTCTCAAACCGCAAGTCATTACTGACTATTCTGAATTGCTTGATAAAGATATCGATTTTGTGACCATTGCCACAGAGAGTGGGAATCATTATCGTATAGCTATGGATTTTCTTTCTGCTAGGAAGCACGTTCTCGTTGAGAAACCGATGGCTTTGAGTACCGACCACATGGACGAGATGATTTCTTTAGCTAAGGAAAAGCATCTAAAACTGGGTGTGTGTTTTCAAAATCGTTTCAATCCGCCTATACAAGAACTCAGAAAAAAAATCGAGAGCGGTGCCTTTGGCAAGATTTTCAATGCCACTGCAAGAATTCTCTGGAACAGGAATAAAGATTATTACAAACAATCTTCTTGGCGCGGAACCTGGGCAATGGATGGCGGTACCTTGATGAACCAATGCTCTCACAACATCGATCTTCTTCAGTGGACACTTGGAGGCGATATTGAAGAAATTTATGCGGTAACCAAGAATTTCAATCACAAATACATCGAGGCAGAAGATTTTGGTGCCGCAATTTTGAAATTTAAGAATGGTTCAGTCGGAATAATTGAAGGAACAGCGAATGTATATCCAAGAAACCTAGAAGAGACTCTCTCTGTTTTTGGTGAAAGCGGAACGGTAATTATTGGCGGTCTTGCTGTGAATAAAATACAGACATGGAGATTTCCCGGGGAAGATAGCCATCCTTTCATGAATCTTCCAGATCCTGAAACGGTATACGGGAATGGTCATATCACGTTATTTGCAGATTTTGCAAACTCCATTGTCCATGATAAAAAGCCTTATATTACGGGCGAAGACGGGAAAAAGGCTGTTGAGATAATTTTGGGAATATACAAGTCTGTAAAGGAAAAAAGGCCTGTGAAATTTCCAATTGAATTTTCGACGGAAGAAATGATTGGATTCAAGTTTTGAAAATAACAGCAAAAAGGTGATCTTCAGGATCACCTTTTTTATTTCGACTTTGGGTCTATTAGCTTGAAAAATTTATTTTGCTTTTATCTTAAGTGTATATTTTGACGTCTATGTCGCCTATAAATAATGCCTTCTGAGATATTAAATAGAATTTCTGTATTTCGTGCTTATATGCTATAGTAAGGTAACCGAACAATATTATTGGGGGGATGATAAACGTGATGGAGTTTATGAATACACCTCTCTTCGAAGAGCTTGAACGTGAGGAAAAACTGGGAAATTTTAGCAGGGCGCGACAGTTGATTATGCAGAAGCTCGAGTCCAGTTCCCTGCCGACTATGCTTAAAGCGCGCCTTGAGTTCGAACTTGAACGAATCGAAAGGTTGGTTAAAAATTATCCTTTTACCGAAATGGAAGCTAAGAAGAAATTATTTGAATCGATCAAAGACTTGTCTGAAAAGGAATATGATGAGCTCATAAATGCCGCTGTTTTGGACTACATTGTTGTTGAAGGCGAAAAGAGATTTGAGGCGAGATTTTTTGAGAACCTGCTTTTTGCCATACCTAAATACAAAAGTCGAACGAAGAAAGACGAAAAATCAGAAAAAGTGAGAGAGCTACTTTACAATCGTGTTGAATCTCTCCTTTCAGGTGATAAGCCCAAGAGCTATCGAGTCACCGCGGAAATAAAAGTTACACCTGATATCAGTAAAATCAAGGGTAATCATGTTAAGTGCTGGCTACCCTTTCCAAAAGTAGAAGCTCAAATTAGCGATGCTAAACTCATTGAAACAAGCCACGAAAAGTTTCTTCTGACTCCCAATGAAACGCCTCATCGCACTATCTACATGGAAGATGACCTGAAGGAAGGGCTTTATTTTAGTGTAAGATTTGAGTATGTTATCAGTGAGCAATATACCACTGTAAACCCTGATAAAGTAAAAGCTACTTTTTCGCCCGAACTTTCGAAATACCTTGTTGAACGACCTCCCCATATTGTTTTCACACCTTATTTGAAACAACTTACAAGCGAAATAATAGGAGGCGAAGAGAACCCCTATCTCAAGGCCAAGAAACTTTATGAGTGGATAACACACAATGTGAGGTATTCTTATATGCATCCATACGCTCTGTATGAAAACATCCCCATGTTTGTCGCGTCAAATTTAAGAGGCGATTGCGGTGCACAAGCTTCTCTTTATATAACATTATGTAGAATTGCTGGTGTGCCTGCAAGATGGCAATCAGGCTGGTATGCGAATCCTGCTTTTGCTTCACCACATGATTGGACCATGTTCTATGTTGAACCTTATGGCTGGCTTCCAGCTGACCTATCTTTTGGGGGTGTAAGACCTGAAAGACCAGACTTTGTCAATAAATTCTACTTCGGAAACCTCGATGCCTTCAGAATGGTAGCAAATTCTGAATATATGGCAGATTTTCAGCCAATAAAAAGATTCTGGCGTTCGGATCCTTATGATAACCAGGTAGGTGAACTGGAAACAGAGGTTGAGAATATATACAACGATGCTTTTAAAGTGGAAATGAAGATAATTTCCTTTGAAGAGATTGAGAATTAAAGGGGGAAGAAATATGGGAAAGATTAAAGATATCAAGTTCATTATGAAAGAATATCAGTATGAGAAACCTTTTCATATTGCAAATAGTATATCCGCTGGGAGTAAGAATCTCGAGGTCCAGGTATTCCTTGAAAACGGGGTTGTTGGCTATGGCGAAGCAGCACCATCTTACCGTGTGAACGGTGAAAGAGTGGAAACTTTCCTCTCATTACAGCCCTTTGTAAAAGAACAGCTAGTTGGGATCGACATAAGAAACTATAGGCGAATTTTCGATATCATGGATAAGCTAAGATGTGCCTCAAGTGTAAAAGCAGCAGTGCAATTTGCTGCACTTGATGCTTTTAGCGAAGAGATAGGTGCCCAGGTTTATCAGCTTCTTGGTGGAGCAAAAGATGAGATAGAAACGGACAAAACTATCGGCATTGATTCTGTGGAAAATATGGCAAAAGAAGCAGAATTGCTTTTCAAATCGGGTTTTAAGTCAATTAAGATAAAAGTTGGTGAGGAACTCAAAAAGGATATTCGGGTTATGGAAGCCATACATGAAGTTTCAAAAGGCGCAAAATACATCGTTGATGCGAATACTGGGTACACCCCTAAAGAGGCTATTACTTTTGCAAGGGAGATTTACGCTCGTGGAATAGATATAAATGTGTATGAGCAGCCTGTGCAGGCACAGAATATAGAAGGATTGAAACTGGTAAGGTATAACTCACCTTTTCCGGTTGCTGCAGATGAAAGCGCAAGAACTAGATACGATGTTTTAAGGCTAATAAAAGAGGACGCGGTGGACTTTGTGAATATAAAGCTTATGAAATCCGGTATTTCCGATGCCCTTGCAATTGTAGAAATGGCGAATACCGCTAAAATTCAACTTATGATTGGCTGCATGAGTGAATCCAGTGTGGGTATTAATCAGAGTGTTCAATTCGCGCTTGGGACAGGTGCTTTTGCATTCCACGACCTTGATTCTCACCTAATGCTTCTCGAAGACAAATTCAGGGGAAAGTTTTTACAGGATGGGCCAAAGATAAAGGCAAAGTAAAGCAATATTTCTGATTATAAGTCAAAAGACAACTGAATATAGTAGAATAATGCATCTTGCGAAAGGATTTGCAAATATGAATAGAATGAATAAACTCGACCCGATGATCTCATCAAAGGATGCCAACGAAGCTTTTAATGCCATAAGCCATGCCATAGCAGCCGTAATAGGCCTTACTGGTATGATTTTACTAATTATCTTTTCTGCCCTTCAGAAAAAGTGGCTTCACGTTTTCAGCTTCAGCCTGTATGGTTTCAGTGTATTCTTATCTATGACTATGAGCAGTATTCTACATTTTTTTATCTGGTTCAAGAGATACTTCAAGGTTTTTGGAATACTCGACCACAGCGCGATTTATCTGCTAATAGCGGGTACCTATACTCCTTTCTGCCTTGTTGTTGTCAAAGGCACTTTAGGTTGGTCTATTTTTGGAATTATTTGGGCTCTTGCAGTGGTGAACATTGTATTGAAAGCCGTATTTTTTTCTAAAATGCCTTTATGGCTCTCCATGGCCGGCTATCTGGCCATGGGTTGGCTTTCTTTGCTTCTCGTTTATCGTGTCTATTTGCTTTTGGGTATAAAAGTTGTTCTTTTGATGATAGCAGGGGGGCTTTTTTACACAATCGGCGCAATGATATTTATTAAAGAAAAGCCCAATCTCTTTCCGGGGCGATTTGGGAACCATGAACTCTGGCATGTGCTTGTAATGCTTGGCAACATTTCTTTCATGATTTCAATGTTTCTCTATGTATTGCCATATTAGCGCAACTTAAGAGAGGGATTTATTAATTCACTGAACCGTGATAAAATATATTCGTCTAAGGACTATGGGGGCGAAACGGTTTCGACGGGGTCAGTGAACCCGTGGGAGCGAGTC
Organism: Thermotogae bacterium; assembly: GCA_003643975.1. Lineage (GTDB taxonomy): Bacteria > Thermotogota > Thermotogae > Petrotogales > Kosmotogaceae > Kosmotoga_B. The sequence continues at coordinate 5,105 of QNAR01000041.1, forward strand.
GGGGTTTCCGGAACCTCGTTAAAAAGCCGGAACAATAAAAGTGCCAACAATGAATTTGCTCTCGCTGCTTAATTAGATGAAGCAGCCGTCCCTGCGGAAGCCTGATCCGGAATTCCGCAGAAGGGCGTCATAACTCCGGATCTTACCTGAAACGAAGCCTCGACGTTTCAGGGACATTTTAGAGGCTCGGAAAGATTCACTTTGTCTGCGTAGTGGGTCTTTCGACATCGAACGCAGGCTGCGCTCGGAGAGCCTACGGGGGATCTGACTTCGGACGCGGGTTCAACTCCCGCCGCCTCCACCAAATCAAAACGGGGAAAACCCCGTTTTTTTCTTTTTGAGCGATTCTTCTAAAATGCTAAAATTGTTTGGATTGCGAAAATGGAGCATGCGGAGGGGAAAAATGGCTTCACTTGATCTCACTGCAGTACAGGTTGAAATCAATATAGATGACTATTTATCGAAAGAAAGGATGAAAGAGGCTTTCTCTTATTATCTTATGAAAGCCATGAACGAATGGAACGCTGAAACTCATCTTGTGGTTTTTCCAGAATTTCTGGGGACTTTTCTATACCCCGGATTGTTTTCAAAGATTGACAATCCTAAAAGCTTGCTTCAACTCTTGATGAAGTATGTACTGAGAAATCTTAGTTTCAAGTCACTGAATCCATTCAAAGGAGCCTTTTTGAAGCACGCCCTTTTCGTTGAAAAGCTATATCGTGAGGCCTTCTCAGAATTAGCCTGTCAATTTGGGACATATATTGTAGCTCCCAGCATTCTTCTCCCGGAGATCACTTTTGAATCCGAGAAGGGTTGGCATATTATTGGGCACAGGTTGTATAACATGAGTTATTTTTTCAATCCCTCAGGGCAGCTTCTTGCCAAAATCAAGAAACAGCGACTAACAGCTTCAGAAACAAAACTCATTTTCTCCGAAGGCGAAAGCGAATATCCTCGAACTATTACTACTTCTTTTGGGAAAGCAGGTGGGCTAATTTGTTATGATATGTTTTTTCAAAATATCATTCAGACAATTGATGCTGCCGGCGCAAATATCCTTGTAGTACCAAGTTGCAACTTCGCCTTGTGGAAATCTCCCACGAGATATTTCCCCGAAAAAACCCAAGAACAAATCTGGTTTCTACATGGAACCATAAAAGCGAGCAAAGACCGTGAAAACATAAGATATTTGGTTAACGCCATGGCAGTGGGAAAACTGGGTAAAGATACAGCCGAAGGAAGATCCAGTATCTGGAAAAACGGCAAATTGCTTAAAATTGCGAGAAGCTGGGACAAATCTGAAGTGATCAACGCTTGTGTAGAGATGTAACTATTTAATTCTCTTTCGATGTGATTACAAATTCATCCCGAATATTCCCATCAATATCGATACATTTCGCGGTTAGCTTTCCTTTTACATACTCAAAAAGAATGAAGTGGTAATTGGAGAAATCTTTTTTAAAGCCTGCAGTTGCTTTTGAAGTATCGAGCAAAGCTCCTCCACCGCCAGAAATTAGGTATGTTATGCTATTTTTTAAAAATCTCTGGTAATTGTGAATGTGGCCTGATATAACAAGATCGACTTTGTACTGCTCAAAAAGCGGTACCAAAGACAAATTCATCAGAATTCTCCACATATTTACAATGCTGTTGTTGTAAGGTGGGTGATGTGTAATTACCACGGTGAATTCGATATCAGGGCCTCGGTTCTCAAAAAGTGCTTTAAGCCATTTATACTGTTTAGAGCACCAATCATATCGTTGATTTGTATTCAGCACTATAAAGAGTATTCCACCATATTGAAAAGAGTAGTAAAGCTTATCACCAGGAAAATCAAGGAATCTTCTGAAATTAATTGCTGCCCTCTCATGATTGCCCAGCGCAGAGTAATAAAAACTGTTTTCAAAAACATCAATAGACTCAAAATAATCTACCCAGTCTCTGATTATAGAGTCCATATAGACTATATCTCCCAAATTAATGATAAACGAGGGGTGGTATTGATTGATTTCCTTGCATACTTTACGATGGATTTCGAAATTGCTCCTGCTGTCGCCATAAAGGGCAAAGCTAAATGAAGGCGTAATCGTTAAGGAAAAATTGCCTTTGGCGTTATATACTCTCTTCTTATTTGAATAACTCTCTACTTCATAGTTGTAGTGCATCAGGGGATCAAGGTCTTCAAGCACAATCCTATGAAAGCTGGTTGCCTGAGCAGAGTAAAATGTTCTTTCTGTGCCAAACCCATCAATGAGTACACAGCTTGAATCAGCAGATTCATTAGTATACCAGTTTATAGTAACTTTCCCATCTCCGGCATCTGTTAAAAAAGTACCGAAAGTCAGTGCGGGTAATAAAAATACAATTAAAATCAAAATCTTTGCCATAGATTTTTTCAACCTCCAAACTACTTCAAATAATGCTCGTAAAAGCACGTTTCGGCTATCCGAAATTTATTAACCTATAATGCTACCACATGGGGGTATTTAAAAAATATTGCTGAAAGAAGTCTAAAAAAAGAATTTATGAGAGAAAAATTTGCTAAGTTAATGAATTGAGTATTTAACTTGGAGTTGAAAGACAAATAGATTGTATGTTACCATATAGAGGTAAATTATACACATATTGTAAAAATGAATGTTTTTCTTGCCCCCTGTGCGTAGTTAACCGGCGTAAAGCATGAAAGCATGTTTTACGCCGGTTAACATTTAGCATGCACACTTTCAGTCAACAAATAAGCGGGCAATTGAAAAGAAGACAGCGGCTAGAACACCGGATACAAGAGGTGTTTCTAACCAACCAAGAACGATTTTTTTGATTGTTTTCGCATTTACGTTTACAGACCCTCTGGCAAGGCCAGCTCCAATTACAGCACCGACAATTGCTTGAGAAGTTGAAACAGGAACACCGATAAGAGCGTATATCCATACTGTGACCGATTCACCAAATACGGCTATAACCGCTGAAAAAGAATCCAGAGCGACGATTTCTTTTCCCACTGTTAACATAACTCGCTTACTGAATGTCAGTACGCCAATTGCAATGCTAACACCACCGATTAATGCAGCAAGTTCCACCGGTATTAGGCCTGCAAAGATGCCTGTAACATTTGCCACATTGTTTCCACCCAAAGCGTATGACCCGTATGCGCCTATTACAATGGCAGCTATTTTTATTGTCAAATCTTGAATACGCAAAGAATGAATCTTATTGAAATATCGCGCAAAAACTTTGTATCCCAAAAAGCCAAAGATTATTCCACCGATTGGTGTACCAAGCCAGGCGAGTACAACCTTTACCAGAATATGCCATTGGACATTAGATTTCAAAAGCCCTATCCCGATAATCGAGCCTACCATAGCCTGAGAGGAAGAAACAGGCAAGCCTAACCAAGTCATTAAGGTAACAGCGACTGCAGCTGACAAAGCTGCAATAGCTGCGGAGAGTAAAGTCTGTGAACTCAAGCTACTGATCGTTTCGAGTCCCCTTGGACCATCAACAAGAGCACCAATTATTATAAAAACAGCGGATATTATCGTGGCAATTCTGAATTTGATGATTCCATTGGTTACAGCAGTTCCAAAAACGTTTGAAGCATCATTTGCTCCCAGAGACCACCCAAAAAAGAGAGCCGGGATAAGGGCTATGAACATCCAATCACTCCTAAATTGATATAGGTATATATTATCACAGCTTGTGTACAAAAAAGCGCGCCTGAAGGCGCGCTTTTTAATTTAGAAAAAATATTTAACCATAAAAACCTAAATCAAGCGAATGTTTTTCAAAGATTTTTTCCATGAGAGACTTTATCATATCAGCGTGCCTTTTCTCCCAATCACGCAAAGTAACGAACAAAGTTCTTACAGATTCGTCATCCGCTTTTTGGGAAGCACTATCATAGTATTCCACGAAATCTTTCTCGATTAAATATGCCATCCTCAGAATAGATAAATCAGCCAGGTCACTGTTATAAGCGCTTTCAGAAAGTCCCTGTGACTGCAACCTTTGTTCATAAATAATATCACTGTCATCAGATGGTTGGAAGATTGGGCTTTCTCCATTCAATTTATTGATTAGTGACTCAATATATTTTACATGTGATGCTTCCATATCCATCAAGTACCTGAAAATCTCTTTTGCGGCTTTTTGATTAACCTTTTCTACGTTTTCCCTGTAAAACTCCTGACCTGACTTTTCAAAATTTAGAGCGACTTCGAGGATCTTTCGAATTTTGTCCATATTATCCCTCCTTTAGAGCAGTAAATTAATTTAGCAATATATGGTATTGTAGAGTATAAAACGAAGTTTTATTTCCTAACAAGGAAATTGATCACGGAGCTGATTACGAGTGAAACTAACTCGCCAAATAGAATTGAAAAAGAAATCAGTAATACATAAACTCGAACGTACAACGAGATATTGGCAGCAATTTAAAAATTTAATATATCTGATCGCTCTCGAATACTACGAAAACAATCGAGATATTTCCGTTTTTACCAATCAATCCGTTCTCGATAAAATCGTCAAAGGGAAAATTCGACCAGAATTTGCTAACGAAAAAATATACGTGTTCGTAAATCAGCTTGTCGATTTATCCACTAACATATTGGGTGCAGATACGGTAAAAGCAATACTACGCAAAGTAACTCATGAGTATCGTGCAACTTTAAAAGCGTGGCATAAAAAGCAAAAGCACTCTTTGCCAAAACCAGTAAAGTTAAGCAAGATGACTTCTTTTACTTTTAACACCAACCCAAATATGGTAATTGACAAGCGCTATCTCAAAACAAAGAAACAAAATGCCATCGTAGTTCGTTTAGCTAAATCTACTGCTGTGAAAATTAAAATAACAAAGAATCTGGAATGTGACTACATAAGCCTCGTATGGAATAAAGATACGCCTGCAAAGGCATTACTCATGTA
>QNAR01000042.1 GCA_003643975.1 Thermotogae bacterium
AGGGAGCCTTAGCCTCTATATAACCAACAACCTTTTGTTTCCCGTCCCAGACACGGAAGTCGGGATTCCCGGCTTCTGTCTTTTTGGGCAGCACGGTTACAGAGATATTCCTTTTTTTCAAATAATCGGCGTATGACTCGAATAATTTTTTCAAAGCAGGGTAATAGCTTTCTTCTCTCGCATCTCCTTGCTTATAAACAGAAACCAATTCGCTAATATAAGGTTTAAACACAAAATCCCCCCTGTGAATAGGTAGTTATAATTTCACAGATGTTGCAAATTCACATCTTGTTAATATGATAGCATTTATTAAACTTCCAGCAAAATCGCTGTCTTGTTTCGCCTTCTCTTTTGCAGCTTCATAGGTTGCAATGCAATCATCAAAAAGCCCGCTCACTGCCGGAAGCAATGAGCGGGAAGATTTAAAGCTAACTATGAAATAATTTACCGGATTTTTCCGGTCGGGGTCCTATCCAAAAGGTGCTTGAGAGTTAATACGCTTCTTGCGATGTCCATATTTTCCACCAGGATATTTTCTGGAACTTCAAGTATGACAGGAGCAAAATTCCAAATTGCTTTTATTCCCTTTTTTATCAATAGGTCAACGGTTTTTTGTGCGGATTCACCCGGGACGCATATAGTTCCTATTTTTACGTTAAATCTTCTGATTACCCGGTCTAAATCCTTCAGCGGTAGTACTACAAGTTCGCCTGCATATGTTCCAAGCTTTTCTGGATCGTTGTCAAAAATGGCCACTACACGTATACCGAAGTTTACAAACCCTTTATAGTTTGCCAATGCCTTGCCTAAATGCCCTGCCCCAATAATGATTATGTTATCTCTTAATTTGGTTCCAAAAAGCTCATCCAGCGCATCTACCAACGACGAAATATGGTAACCGACTTTGGGCTTGCCGGAATAATCGAGATAGGAGATATCCTTTCTAACTTGTTCCGGCTTGATAGATAGCTTTCTTGCAATTTCTTCGGATGAAATGTATTCGCTTTTTTCTTCTTGTAACAGGGCATGATACATCTTCAGCCTTTCAAGAGTCGCTTTTGGAAACATTATAGGGCCATTACGCTTTTTCTTTACTGACATATTTTTCAAGCACCTTCCTCACCTTTTCAGTGGTTGCTTCGCTTATAATTTCACCATTCACTAACACGTTTGGCGAAGCTCCACAATTTTCGAGGCAGAATGTTCCTTTTATTTCCAAATTTTCTGCCCATTCTTCCCGATTAGCCATTTCTATGAGGTCAGACAGAATATCATAAGAGCCTTTCGAATAACACGAAGTTCCAAGGCATACGTTAACCGTTACTTTTTCTTCCTCATCTAGTGGCAGGGGTAAAATGTCAATATCTTCACCACTCACTCTTTTCCTGTGCCTGAACGACGTATGCAAAACCTTGTGTGATTCCTCGCTAAGTGGTTTCACAAGATATTTGTTGTAAAGCTCACGCATGTGATAATTCTCAACGGGTGATATGAGTACGTCCATTCCAACGGTATCTCTGAGAATTTTAGCTCGTTCTTCTCTTTTGGCAGAGTTGTTTGGATAGGGCTGTCCACCCCCTCCAATACAACCATAATCACATGCCATGACTTCAACTATATCTACTTCCAATTTACCAGATTTTATTCTTTCCAGTACTTCTCTTGCTTTTCCAAGACCAAAGACTGCGATTCCTGTTAGTTCTTTGCCCTCTTCGATCTTTATTTTTGTTACGCGTATCCCTTTTTCCTCTTCTTCCGTTGAAATTTCAGAAATATCTATCTGTTCTTTCAAAACGTTTATAACACTGCCAAGCACGCCACCGGTTTTTCCAAAACTCAATCCGCTTTGTGAAGAAAGCCCATAAGGCCTGTCGAAAGGTTCAGGTTGCATATATTTTAAATTAATCCCGCTGGATTTGATCATCTGTGCCAATTCCTTTGTGGTAAGCACAAGATCAACCTGCCCGGCCAATTCTTCCCTTTCCGCTTCGAACTTCTTAGCAGTGCAAGGCATGAATGAAACCACACATATGTCTTCAGAATCTATTCCCGCTTCTTTAGCATAGTATTTTTTTATCAATGTGCCCAATGCCTGCTGAGGGGATTTAACCGTGGAAAGGTTATCAATAAAATCCGGATAGAATTGTTCCATGAATTTCACCCAACCCGGACAGCAGGAGGTGAATTGTGGCAATCTCTCACCCTTTTCGATTCTTTCTTTGAATTCGTGGGCCTCCTCGTATGCAACGAGATCCGCGGCAAAAGAGACATCGAAGACTTTTGAAAATCCTATCATTTTCAAGAAATTGACAAGTCTCCCGGCAATTACCATATCACCTTCAAGCCCCAGCTCTTCCTGAACTGCTGAGCGGACAGCTGGCGCGATCATTCCGATGATGGTTTTTCCTGATTCCATCGCGTTGTAAAGTTCTTTTACATCACTCCTGAAGGTCAAAGCACCGGTAGGACAATAAGCGACACATTGGCCACAATAGACACACTCGGAGTTTGCAAGACCCTCTTCGAAAGCTGGCACTACCTGCGCTTCAAAACCACGGTGGGCAAAATCGATAGCCGCGACCGACTGAATTTCCTCACAGGCCCTAACACAATCTCCACAAAGAATACATTTCGAGTTATCTCTAATGATTATTGAAGAGCTGTCGAAAATATTGCTTTTATCGAGCTTCTCAAATCTAACATTTCTTATGCCAAACTCCTCCGCGTACTTTTGAAGTTTACATTGTCCATTTCTCTCACATGTTGTGCAGTCCCTATTGTGAGATGCAAGGAGGAGTTCGAGTATACCCCTTCTCATTTCATATATTTCGGGTGTATGCGTTTTTATTCTCATCCCCTCATATGGCTTCAGGGTGCAGGAAGTTACAATGCCATTGCCTTCAACCTCAACAAGACACATTCTGCAAGCACCATACACTGAAGTTTCGGAAAGATAACAGAGATTTGGGATTTCTATGCCAACTTCTTTTAAAGCTTCAAGGACATTGCGGGCGTTATCATCTATAATCGTTTCCTTGCCATTTACATATATTTTCATATTTTTACCCTCCCGATCAACCAATGAGCTCAATGGCGTTGAATTTACATTTTTCAAAACAGATACCGCACTTTACACACTTTTCCTGATCAATCACGTAGGGCTTCCCACGCTCTCCAGAAATAGCTCCTTGCGGACAGAAACGTGCGCAAAGGCTACAGCTTTTGCACAGATCGGGGTTAATCACATATTTTTTGAGCGCAGTGCACATTCCACTGGGACATTTGCCTTCAATATGTTCAATATACTCATCTCTGAAGAGTTTCAAAGTACTCAATATGGGGTTAGGTGCTGTTTTTCCCAATCCGCAGAGTGAGGCAGTTTTAATTATCTTGGAAAGGTATTCCAGATTTTCCAAATCTTCGTAGGTAGCCTTCCCCTGAGTGAACTTTTCAAGAATGGTGTAGGCCTGCATTGTGCCTTCCCGGCAAGGTACACATTTTCCACAAGATTCTCTCTTGGTGAAATCCAGGAAAAATCTAGCTACTTCGACCATGCATCTGTCTTCTGTTATGGCAACAATTCCACCCGAACCAACCATGGCATCAACCGATTTCAAGGTATCATAATCCAGTGGAAGGTCAAAAAACTCTTCGGAAAGGCAAGCACCTGAAGGCCCTCCAATTTGTATGGCTTTTAACTTCAATCCATTTGAAGTGCCGCCACATATATCTTCAATGACATGCCTCAATGTGGTCCCAAATTGGATCTCAATAATACCTGTCAACTTGAGCGGACCAGTAATTGAAAACATTTTTGTTCCCGGGGAACTTTCAACGCCACGTTTTCTGTAATTCTCTACGCCGTCTCTGATGATCTTTGGAACATTAGCGTAAGTTTCAACGTTATTCAAAAGGGTGGGGAAACCCCATAACCCTGACTGCGCAGGGAATGGAGGTCTCGGCCTGGGGACGCCGCGTTTTCCTTCAATTGAAGCGAGCAGAGCCGTTTCTTCACCACAGACAAAGGCTCCCGCTCCTTCTTTCACTTCTATGTCCAGGTTGAAACCCGTTCCAAGGATGTTTTCACCCAGGAAACCATATTCTTTAGCATCATTTATCGCTTTATTGAACATTTCCACGGCAATGGGATATTCTGCCCTGATATATGCGTAGCCTTTGCTCGCGCCTATTGCAAAAGCTGCAATTATCATGCCTTCCAGGACAGAATGGGGGTCTCGCTCAAGAAGTGTGCGGTTCATGAAGGCACCGGGATCTCCTTCGTCACCATTACACACAACAAACTTCTTTTCGCCTTTGCTTTTCATTGCGGCTTCCCACTTGAATCCGGTGGGGAAACCTCCACCGCCACGCCCTCTCAGTCCAGAGGCTTTGATTGTATCCACAATGCTTTCCGAATCCATTTCCGAAAGAGCTTTTATAAGAGACTTATAACCACCACGTCCCATATAATCTTCTATGCTTTCGCATTCACTTGTACCTATGGCATCCATGATATAAAAGCTCTGGTTCTTGAAGAATGTGGCATCTTCTAATTTTTCTACTTTCTTGCCCGATATCGGGTCTGTGAGCAAAAGCCTCTCGATGGGTTTTCCTTTCAATAAACTCTTTTCTACTATCTCTTCAACATCATTTGGTTTTACATGACCATAGGTAAATCCATATGGGATAATTTTCACAAGCGGTCCCAAAGAACATAGCCCGCAACAGCCGGTTTTTTTAACGGGATTATTATTTTCATCAGGATCATCAAGTTTTTCCAGCGAAATATTCAAATTTCTTTCGTTCAAAACCTCTTTGAATTTTTCATAAACCTTTCTTGCGCCGTTGGCGGTACAGCCCGTTCCCACACATACATAAACAGAAAGTTGTTCTAATTTTTTTCTTCGAATTTCTTCCTGTTGTTCGATGTATTTAAAGGCTTCAAGGGGACTTTTAAACATTCTCATCAGCCTTCCTTTCTTTCAGCTTTTTGAGTATTTCTCTTGTTTTCTCTTCGTTGAGATTTCCAAACACTTCACCGTTTATAACCATGGCTGGAGCCAAAGCGCAGGCTCCAAGACAGCCAACTTTGTCGAGGCTGAATTTGAGGTCTTTGGTAACCTCACCCGGTTTGATATTCAGCTCTTCTTCAATCACTTTTACGAGAGCCATGGAGCCTTCCATATGACAAGCGGTGCCATCACATACGTAGATCGAGTATTCACCCTTAGGGTTTAAAGAAAATTGTGCATAAAACGTGGCTACTCCGAAGATTTTGGCTGGAGATATTCCCAGGGCTACCGAGATGTAATTCACAACATCTTTTGGGATATGCCTGTACTCTTTCTGAATATCCAGCAGGATTGCAATGAGTTTGTTTTTGTCGTAGTTGTGCTTTTTTAAAATGTCTTCCACCTTTTCGAAAGTTCTTTCAATGCCCACACACTCACCTCCAAAATCTCAGTAATATTCTATTTTCACAATCTTGCCCATCTTTTCAAAAATTCGGGCTATATCACTTATCAGCCTGAACTTAAGGGAAATATCGTGGGTAAACAAAGGGTTCTGATGAGCAGGGTTGATAGCCCTACCAACGATGAAATTTATAATATCCGCTTCACTCAACAGGCCAATAAGTGATTTCGCACCGTACCCGATTTCTGTATCCTGCCCTTCGAGGTATCTGAACACCTGTGTCAGGGTTATTATGCCTTCAGTTATCAGGTCTATTCCTTTTAAATACCCCAGAGGTGGGGACTTTTCGCTGATTGAATCAAGATCAAGATCAATTCTCCCATTGATAACCCTTTCAACGATCTGCCCGGTCGTTCCGCCGCAAATGATCTTTTTTCCTGGACTGTTCAGAAATTTTTCTACAACATATCTATCTTTGTTTCTGTTCTCCGGAGGGCCTACCATGATTGTTACCACTTTTTCTTTTCGTACCCTCAACACTGCGGCGAGCGCATCATCGCCTCTGGTTCCTTTGTCAAGCCTTTTAGCGAGATTAACGAGATAATTCACAATATCTGCGTGGCGTACCCGCTTTTCAAGCAAATTCCTTATTTCAGTTCTTATGTTTTCGACTCCAAGGCCAAAGGGGTATCTCGATGAACCCATACCAGCCTGGGAAATACCATCAGTCATGGCAAATATTGCGTCTCCTTCTTTCACAGATACTTCACTTATAAAAAGCTCCTTACCTTTTACCTTTTTCTTCACTTTTTCAAGTTCAATTACTTTTTCACCTCTGAAAAAGAAGATCACAGGAAATTCATACTCCACGATAAAACATTTTTTCCGATAGTGATCTACAAGAAAGGTTGAAAGAGTCGCGTAACTTATTCCCCGCTCTTTACAAACTGGAAGAGTAGAAAGAATAGAGCTGAAAACTTCCTCGATAGGCACTTCATTGAAGACCATTGTTGTTGCCATTGTAGCTGTTAGTGTTGATAATATGCTGGCTTTAACGCCACTTCCCAGACCATCTGAAAGGCTTACAACTGTCTTGTCTACATCTCTCCTTACCCTGATAGTATCTCCACAAACCTCTTCACCGCTTTTATTCTTGTGCGAATAATTAACTTCACAGGTGATCATGCTATTTGTCCTCCATGAATTTTCTGAAGTCCATAAAGCGGCTTTTCGCTTCGGCGATAGATTCACCCAACAACCCTGCGATTTCTTGAGCAAGCACCATTTGCCGGCTCAAGACATCTTCAATCTTTTCCAGAGATTCCTTTTTCAGCATTTTGATTCTTTCTTCTTGCTCTTTTTCCTTTGTCATATCAACGAGTATTACCACGTTCCCGCTGTCTTCCGGTAATTCAAAGGCTTTAACGAAAAATCTCTGATTCTTCCCTTCCAGCGACAGGTCAATGATATTTTCTCCGGAATTTTCACACCTTTTGGCAATTTCCAGCAAGTTGTCATCAGAAAAGTTCTTAAAATAATTCCGTGCAACCCGGTTCCTGTAAACTATCTGGTCATTCTTATGTATCAAAATTATGTTTGGCGTCTCTTCCACAACGAGGTTGCTGACAGACGAGACCTTGTCTATTAAGTATGTAATACACATTTCCTTCTCGGCTTTTCCCTGCAAAACAGCAGCGGCTTTTTCCCTGCACGTGTTATAGCCACAAGCACCACAGTTAAGTTCCTTAGAGGAATCGCTTTTCCCGATGGAAAGCAACACCTCCTGAATCTCGGCTTCTGAATACTGAATTTTCACGGGTCTGGGCTTTATTTCCCTTTTCAAGTCAAACTCATATGGATAGGAACTGATCCTTTTTCCCTCCAATTCATCAAGGACTTTCTTGTATTGAAAAATACGCCTTCTCTTCTCAAGCACGCTCAAATCCTTTCTGGTTGCTGGACCCTCTAAACAGCTCCCATAGCACGCAGATAATTCGATAAACAACTTTTCATCGAAAGACGTGAAATTTTCAAAGAACCACGAGATGTTTCTGATACCCTCTATTGATAGGCACTGACCGAATTCTTTATTCACGGAATGATTTATCCCATTGTTCATCGGGTAAAATCTACCCTCCTCAGGAAAAGGTGGGTCGGGGAATCTCTCGGGAAATTTCTCCACATCTACCTTTTCCGCTTTGAAAAACTCTTCCAGTTCTTCAAAGGTTAGGACCAGATCGAAAACTCCTTCAAGCTCTCTTTTTTTTGCTATACAGGGACCCAGAAAAACTGTTGGAAATTCTCCAAAGTGCCTTTTTAGGAATTTGTGATGCGCAACAGCTGGAGAAACTATCGGAGCCAGGTACAAAGATAGCTCCGGATAATACATTTCAACATAGTCAACAACCACAGGACATGCTGATGTTATAAAGGGACCTTTTGAGCGTTGAAAACGCTTTTCATACTGTTCAGAAACCAGATCAGCACCAATGGCGGTTTCACTGACCACTGCCGCTCCGATGGATTTCAGAAAGTCTATGACCTTAAATGGAGAATCGAAATGAGCAAAGAAAGAAGGTGCAATTGAAACAAGAAACGAATTACCAGATATCTCCTTGAGTTTCTTCAGATCTCTGCGATAATTCTTTGCGCCCTGGGGACATATATCAATACATTCACCGCAGAGAATGCACTCATCTTCAATAATTTGGGATTTGCCACTACTGAAGCTTATTGATTTAACCTGACAATTTCTCAGGCACTTATAGCAATACTGGCAGTTTGCATTATTTGAAAGGATATACTCACTCATTTGATTCACCTTTTTTTCTCATACATTCTTTAACGATTTCTACAACATTGCCGGCAGTAATTCCTGAATAAAGTTTTCCGTCGATTTCCATACTTATGCCATTGATACAGTTCCCAAAGCAAAGAGACCCAACAAGTTGTAGATTGGGATATTCCTTTTGTAGTTCTCTGAGTTTTTGAACGACCTTGTATGATCCTTTTAAATGGCAAGAGCTTCCAAGGCAAATTTTAACCACCATATTCTCACCCTATTATCGTTATAATTTTCACGTTATATTTTTCACAATTATTTTATCTTCTTTCTTCGATGTTGTCAAAGGCCATCTGAGCGATTGTTACCATACGTTCTTTTTTGCTTTACAAACACACTTGCCGAACTTCATTCTGCCAGTTCCATTATTTGAAATCAGGCCAATTCCGCTATTTGGGGTATTATTTATATCTGCTTTTCTTTATTGACTCCTTGTTTTCTTCGTTATAAAATATTTGCATTGACTTCGGGAGGTGAAACGGATGGATCTCAACAGTATTCTTAGATGCCCATTATGCCATGGAGAGCTTTCTATTTCACAAAAAGGGTTCTATTGCGCTGCATGTGATAGAAGATACAAAAAGAGAGCAGGGGTATATGATTTTCTCATCTCAGGGGAAGACCAATGGGCTATGTTAGGCAAGGGATTCATGGATGGTCAGGAAGAATTGGGGAACCGTTTATTCGAAACTGATGAATCCGAACTATCTCCTTCAGACCTTCTAATGAAAGCGGTAGCTCTTTGGTATATGGAGGAGTTTCAGGAACTTGAAAAAATCTCCAAAGAAGCTTTGTCTGCCATCTATACCCCTGAATACAACCGTGCAATGGAAAACTCCGTAAAATATGCGATTGAATTGCTGAAAAAGGAAAACGGAACAATCCTCGATTTAGCATCAGGCATGGGTGGTTTTCTTGGTGATTTGCTTAAAGAACATTCAGGAAATTTCATTTCGGTTGATATAAGCGCAACGAGCAGTTCCATACTCAGGCGGTATCTGAGTTACAAAGGTTGGGACAACAGGGTAACACAGGTTGTTGCGGACGCAGCAAAATTGCCTTTCAAGGATAAGTCTATCGATGTCATAACTACCGCCGCTGGGTTTCAGAATATGCAAAACGCTCTGCCTGTTTTCAAAGAACTTCGCAGAGTTGCTAAAAAGCTCATCGCTTTGTGCATTTTCATGGAAGAAGGAGACCCGAATTTGGCTCATGTTAGCGACAAAACCCTGCATGTCGGCAAGTACTTTAAGAAAGCCCTTGAGAAAGCAGGCTGGGAAGTGAGCTTTGAAAATGAAATAAGAGCCAGGGCTGAACCGACACCTGCTTCAAAGATATTTGGCGTAAAGCCCGACAAAATACCTGTTGTTCCCACCATATTTAAATTTACAACTGTGGTCGCGACCGCACTTTGATCTGTTGTTAGTGAAAAATATGATTATTGAAATTTGCAATATTCTTCTATGCTGTCATTTAACTTTGAAAGCTTCGGAGTATATTAGTTTTAGAAAGAGATTTCGTGGGGGTGCAAAATGAATCATAAAAAGCGTTATGAAACCGCATTGAGGCTTTCAAAGGAACTTGAAGAAGAGCACAGGGATAATCTAATCTGCTGCTGCCTTTACGGTTCTAC
>QNAR01000043.1 GCA_003643975.1 Thermotogae bacterium
ACAACAGGAAGCTTTATCCAGCTCAGCAACCTGTAACTTGCGTCAGGAAGAATCTCAAGTAGGTCTCCTTTGCCAACGCCAAGAGAATCTGCAACTTTTTTGTTTATTATTGCTGTGATGTAGCCATCACTTTTTTCTCCAAGGGCTTCAAATACATCTGTGCTTCCGCCTTTGCTGCCAAAGCTATTGACTTCAGCCGGATTTATCCCGATAAGGAAAGTGTCCATCGTTTTTCCAGGGGTTAGTTTCCTTGTTTCTCCAGGAATCCCGATGGTAATGTTCTTGGTAATTGCCGGTAAAACACCATCAATTAAAGTTGAGTCTTCTAACCAGGCGAGTTGTTCTTTGAGCTTTTCAGCATCGAAATATGGCTTACCGTCACCGGGCTTTAAAACCTCATCAATTTCCCCAAGCGAATGTTCGACCCGTGCATAGAGAAATTTTTGAAAGGAATCGTTCATAGCCATGGACCCTACTATAAGTGCCGTACCTATCAGAGAGCCAAGTATTACAAGCAGCGTTTCCGCTTTCCTTCTGAAAGCGTTTTTGAAACTCATTTTTAGCATTACTGGATTTTTCAGCATTGAGAATACAAGCCATAAAATAAGCGCGGCAACCACATATGATAAGATGTTTATCATTTTTTCTGTGCCTCCAATGTTTCAAGAGAAACGATTTTCCCGCTGTCCATGTGCGCTACTCTATCGGCATAAGAAGCTATTCTTTCATCGTGAGTTACTATTACAAAGGTCTGGTTGTACTTCTTGTTCAGCTCTACTATTAGATTCATAAGGTCTTTGCTTGATTCAGTGTCAAGTGCGCCAGTCGGTTCATCGGCCCAGACTATTTTTGGTCGGTGAACAAGAGCACGTCCAATAGCCACACGCTGCCTTTCGCCACCGCTTAATTGTGAAGGCAAATAATCTGCACGCTCATGGATACCCAGTTTTTTCAGCATGTCCAGAGCACACTTTCTTGCATCTTTCAAATTATAGCCGAGCGTGAGTAAAGGAAGTTCAATGTTTTCTACTGTTGTTAAAACAGGTATGAGATTATAGAACTGAAAAACAAACCCCATGTTAGCTGCCCTGAAGCGCGTTTTTAGATTATCGTCCATAGTATTCAACAACCTGTTATCAACGATTATTTCCCCTGAAGAAGGATCATCTATCCCTGAAAGGCAGTTTAACAATGTACTCTTGCCGCATCCTGAAGGACCGATAATCGCAAGTATTTCTCCCTCTTCAATCTCCAGATCCACATTCTTCAACGCATCTACCTTAACTTCCCCCGAATTGTAAATCTTGCACAGTTTTTTAGCCACCACAATCGCCATACTATCTACCTCTCAATCTTTTTCTAGACTATCTATTTTATCTGCAATGCGCTTTACTTGCTTGAAAAAAGCGTTTATTCCGGCAAGTGAAACCAGTACCACTGCTAACATTCCCCCATAGCCTGAAAATAATAACATCGTCTTTTCCATTAGACTCAAATTCCTGCTTCCAAAAGTTGTTAACACCGGAAAAATTGGAGCCAAAATAAATGAAAACACAAAAAGCTTTCTTTGAACCTTGGCTATATTGAGCAGTTTTTCCTTAATGTTGTTTATGTTTTTCTTCAATTCAATAAGATCGAGTTTTTTATCTTTTTCAAGGCGAGAAACAGCATCATCGATGTCTTTTAAGGGATAAGATCTTTCACGGAAAACAAGGACTCTTTTCCTGAGTTTTTCAGGGAGTAGTTTACCACTACCAACAAAATAAATAACAACTATAGCTATGGGTAACAGTGATAATATGCTATTTTCCTTAAATCTGGCATTTGTAGAAAAAGCAAGAACCATCATAGCAAGGTAATAAACAAAGTATTTATCAATCATGGTTTTTCCGGTAATTTCATCAGCATTCTTTCTGAAGCGGAAACTTTTAAAAAAGATTCTTCCACTTTGCTTACCCAGTCAACAGGTATAACTTTAGTAGAGCTCTTGCCATCTATTTTTATTTCAGCAATAAAATGAGTTATATGGCCCTTTTCATCGAGCAAAACGCTTTTTACTCTTCCAACTTCGTGATCTTCGGCAGAGACAACTATTACCCCTGGCTCTATTGCGTGAGAGTCTTCATCGAGATTGTAACTGACTGAAAGAGGCGGTAAGGGATATATTTCCGGATAGTCCCCAACAGGCCGAAGCCAGTAAAGAGGCTTTACTTCTCCATTGATATTCTCGCCAGAAAGAAAATAGGTTTCTTCAAAATCCTGCAATTCATCTATTTGTGAAGCGTCAATCTTGAGCCTTATCTCATCAGAGGCGGCAAACTGAATAGAATTAATAGGAACAAGCTTTGCCCTCCTGTTGAAGACACCCTTTTCTACAACAATATGGGTAACTTCATTAGTTGAAGGATGAAAAACAACCCTTGTGAGCTTTCCAAGATTTTTGCCATCTTCAGATATGACTTTTGCACCCCATTTCAGCTTGCTTTCCATATCCCCACCTCCTTTTAAGTATAATTATATGTGAGAATTCTCTACATGTGCTCATCTTTTGAGGTTCTGTATTAATTTTACCACTATGTAGTAAAATCTTTCTGTTATGGATGCGATGGAGACAAAAAAACTATTTAAGCTCTTTTCGATTTTTGCAGCTATAAGTGCAATAACAATAGGTGGCGGCTATGCCATGATACCAGTTATAAGAGAGTACGTGGTGAAGAGGTACGCCATAGTTTCAGATGACGAATTTCTCGGAGCAGTGGCGAGGGCCCAGAGTATACCAGGTGCTATTGCGGTGAATCTCTCACTCATTTTGGGGAGTAACATTGCAGGGGTTTCAGGAGCAATAGCAGCATTAATTGGGGTTGCTGTTCCTCCGTTCACAATAATGGTACTTGTAGGTATTCTCTTTGGAAACATTGTGAACATCCCGCTCTTTTCCGGTTTTCTTCGCGGGGTAAGGGCAACTATTACAGCCGTACTGGTTTATTTGTCCTATCAGTTGATTCTAAACAAACTCAAAAGAAAAAAAGTGCTAATTTCGTTGTTTGTAATAACGCTTCTGGTACTTATTCTAAAATTACCTTTGTTTTGGACAGTTTTAGTCACAACAGTCGTTGTTTACATGATACAGGGTGATAAGAATGATTGAGATTTTCTTGACTTTTCTTAAAATCGGCCTTATAGCCTTTGGAGGAGGTTACGGGGCTATTGGCTTGATACAAGACGAAGTTGTGCAGATACATCATTGGTTTACCCAACAAGAGTTTCTGGACTTCCTTTCGATTGCCCAGATGACCCCTGGACCAATAGGATTAAATGCTTCGACTTTCATCGGTTACAAGCTTTATGGATTAACCGGTGCGCTATTAGCAACCGCGGGATTCATACTTCCCAGCATTTTGTGGGTGTATGTACTTTTAAAAACATTGAAACTTGTTACCAGATTTGTTGATGAAAAGCGTCTTATCGAGGCTCTAAAAGGGGCTGCCCTTGTTTTGATACTTGTTGCGACTTACCGGATTGGATCCGCTTCCGTGATTGACCTATCTTCTATGTTTATCTTTATTTGCGCTTTTTTGGCTTTGATTTTCTTAAAAAAACTTTCACCCATATGGATTATTCTTGGAGGGGGAGTGGCTGGTATTCTTCTCGCTGCATTCTGACAGTTTTTTGTTAAAATGAGAGTGAGCGATCAAGTGAAATACAGGGGGATTTAAAATGTCTAAAGTCTGTTATTCATGCAAGAAGCGCTTTCCAAAAGACGAGATGGTCAAGATTGATGGGAAAAATTATTGTCTTGAATGTGCGAGCAAGCTCAGTAAAGAAAATCGTCATGGATTAACGGAAACCGCCATTCCAGATGTTATGGTACTCACTGTGGATACCATTCCGGTCGATATCAAAAGGTACTTTCAGGCAATATCCGCCGAGGCAATTTTGAAGCTGAACATGAAATCCATAAAGATGCCCGTAACCACGAGCGGAATGGCTAACGCACTCTCCTTAACCTATGAACTCGATACATTAAAACTCTCTCTTTTAGAGGATTTGAAGTTTCAGGCCGCAAATTTTGGAGCCAACGCGATAATAGGTTTAAAAACCTCTATGAGTACTGTTGAATCCATGGATAGCGAAAAACTAATATTTATCTCCATGAGTGGAACACCTGTAATACTTTCCGATGTATCTGTTTTAACTTACCATTCGAACAAACCACAAAAAGCAGAGAGTAAATCTTAGAAAATTATTAGAAACTCAACCCTTCTCCTTATTGAGCGTCGAAAGAATGTATGAACTCTAAAAGAGGAGGGATTTATTGTGAGAAAAACATTGGTGGTTTTCATGGTTGTTTTGCTGTCCTTGACCGCTGTTTTAGCCGCTGAAACTTACTCCAAAGATACTTCGAAAGCTGATGTTGCAAAACTGGCGATGTCAGTCAGGATTCTTGAGGTTTTTAGAGCGATCGATCTCAGCAAAGATCAGGCAGCTACGCTGTATGAGGGTCTTATAGATGCGAAAGCAAAAGTTGATGAGTTAAATGGAAACAAAACCGAGCTACTTGAAAAGCTTAGAGAAGCTTTAATTAGCGGTAACGATGAACAGACCAAAAGAATATATGAGGCATTAAAAGAACAGGCAAGTGCTTTTGCCAGAATACGTGATTCTGTTTTAACGCTTTTCAAAGAGAACATAACACTTGCACAAGCAGAAAAGTTCAAGCAGATAATTCAAAAAAATATTGCAGGAAAACTCCAAGAAAGGGGCATAAAACCTGAAGCCTTAAGAGAAAGAGCAAAGCAGTTCAAGGAAAACCCCGAAGAACTCGCGAAAAAGCTCCCAGAACCAATGAAAGAAAAAGTGATGAATATGACCCCTGAAGAAAAGGCAAGGGCTCTCAAAGAATTTAAGACCCAGGCAATGGGTGCCGAAGAAAAGGCAAAGGCTCTCAAAGAATTTAAGACCCAGGCAATGGGCACCAAGGAAAATATCAAGCAAAAATCAATTGAGATGAAAAAGAAAGCAATCATAATGAAGAAAGAAATAGGCAAAAAAATTGGGAGATTAATTTTCTCACCGGTTTTCCTGGATACACTGAAAGATTACGCTGGCATTGAATAAACGGGAGAATGCACAGCAAAAAATAACGGGCGGGTTATCCCGCCCGTTTTGCTATACTCTATAGGAATGAATCCCAAAATAAGGGGGCATTTTGATGGAAAAAATTCCTTTTGTCATAGGAAAAGAGGGAAAGAGGCTTTTTGGAATTATTCAGAAACCTTATGGCGATCAAAAATTTCCCGCAGTGATATTTTCGCATGGATTCACCGGCAATCACCTTGAGCCGCATTTTATCTTTAAAAGAACCGCGGATGCACTGTGTGAGCAAAACATTATGAGTATCAGATTTGACTTCTTTGGTTCTGGAAACAGTGACGGCGCATTTGAAGAAATGACACTGCAAACGGAGCTGAACGATCTTGAACGCATTTACGATTTTGCCTTGTCTTTACCGTATGTTAGTAAAAGCAGGATAGGCTTTCTTGGCTTCAGTATGGGAGGTACTATAACGGCTATGTTCAGCGGAAAGCACCCGCAGATTCCACGGGCGGTGTGTTTTTGGGCACCCGCTTTGCTGAACAGAGAAATTTTTTCTTTTCAACATACGAAAAGGGAAATGAGTTTCAACGAAAAAGGACTTTTGGATGTTGGGGGACTTTACATCAGTAAAGAGTTTTATGAAAGCGCGGTGCACGAAAATAGCTATGAATCCTTGAAAAATTACAAAGGACCGGTAAGGATCATTCATGGCACTTCCGATGAGGCTGTTCCCATCTTCCATAGCGAGACAATAGCAGCTGAAAGCGGCTATGATCTGGTGGTAATAGAAGGAGCTGAACACACTTTCAATAGACAATGTGATGTGGAAAAACTGCTGAAAAGCACCGTTAGTTTTTTTATTTCCCATCTTTGATAATTAAAATCATCTAAAAACGGGCTAAAAAACATCAATTAGCCCGTTTTTTTTGAACAATATCGCAGTTCAAACGTCTGAGATAATAAAGATATTCAAAATAAAAGAATACAGAAGCAAAGACGAATAAATCCGATTATCGGTTAGTTCTCATCATTTTTTTGGACTACATTGATTTACATTCCATTTTCTTCTTAATATTCTTTGATAATACCTTTTTGAATTTCTTACGTACAAATAGTACAATCTTAGTGTCAAACGAATGAGATATGCTAAAGAACATGAAATTAGAAAAATACTTACTATTACAACGAACGACCTATTATTAGAATTCATTTTTGAGTTATAGACAAAAAATTGGGAAAAAGGGGGTAATGTGAATGTTTACAGTATTAATGGGACCTGGAATGTGGGTATTTCCTGATGACGATGACAAATTAGAAGATTAATGGTTGAAAGTTTATAAATAGGGGCAAAGCCCCTATTTTATTTTGCTAGAAAGGTTTCAATGATCTCTGACCAGATATCCGCAAACTCCGCTTCATCTGGCTGGTGAATACCTTCTTTCAGACACTTAGAGAAAGCGCTTATTACTTCCTTTTTAGCGAGATTTTCTCCTTGTTCGACGATATATGTGAGAGCTTCTTCTTTGCTCAGAGCTTTCCTGTAAGGCCTATCGGTGGTGAGGGCATCGAAGACATCTGCTACGGCAACGATCTGGGCCAAAAAGGGTATATCAGAGAGTTTGAGGCCAACGGGATAGCCACTCCCGTTCCCTCTCTCATGGTGATAAAGAACCACATTTACAATTTCCTGAGGGAATCGCATTTTTTCAAGCCTTGAAGCGCCGTATTCGGGGTGCATTTTTATTATTTCATATTCTTCAAAACTCAATTTTTCGGGCTTGTTCAATATATGGGTGGGAACCATGGTTTTTCCGTAGTCGTGGAGCATCGCACCAACAGACAGGTAAAAAAGATGAGTTCTGGATAATCCTAACTTTTCTCCCATGCGGTAAGCGATATTTGCCACCCGGAGGGTATGGGAAGCTGTGTAGGGGTCTTTTGAACGGATCTCGATTATCAATTGTGAGAATATATCCACGACACTGCCGAGGAGGTTCCTTATCATGCCCCTGAGATGTGGAGAAACGGTCTTATAAGAACTCAACAACTGAAAGGCCTGTATGATCTTTTTAAGCCCTTCTATGTTGTTCTTTCTTGAGAGCTCAAGGGATGCTTCAAGCACCAAAGCCTCTCCCTGAAGGTAGGAGTTGAACTTGAAATCCTCTACATTTTTCAGTTTTTCCAGGTAATAAGAGGCTTTGGCATAGTTATTGATTTTTGCGTAATAATGCCCCAGAAAGATGAAAGAGCGCCAGTTGCCTATCCAGTCTTCTCTTTTATTATTGAGCACTTCAAGTTCTTCTACTACTTTTTTGCATTCATCATCGTGAGGAGTTTGAAGGTATATTTTGAGTTTGATGGTGTTAAGATAGCCTTTTATAGAAGCAAAGTCAGTTGGAGAAACCTCGTTGAGCAATTCCAGCGCTTTCTCGAAATTCTCCCGACCATAGTAGTAATCGGCAAAATTGATCTTTACGATATCGACCTTTTGGGGGATATCAGCTTCCTGAATGGCCTTGTTATAATATTTAACCGCTTTGTGATCATCACCTGGGAATTGTGCCGAGATCAAGCCAAGGGCATTGTAATAACCGAGTTTGATTTCGTCGGGTATTTCACTTTCTCTGGGAAGCAGTTCGTTGTAGTATTTGATCGCCTCATCTGAAAAACCCAATTCAAAAGCTGTCATCATTTTGTAGTATTTTGCAGGGATTTCAAATTGGGAGGAAACTTTGTGTTTTTTTATAACATCCATTCCAAGGGCAGCTGCCATGTAAGCGTGCATGCCCATGTTTTTCATAGTATAGTATTTAGTAAGCTCAAAAATCCCCTGTAAAGCCTCTTCAGGCTTATAAGAGATGCTAATTTGCTCTGAAACAGGTTGCCTGTCGAAACTTTTTGACACAAAAATATCTAAGGCAATAGCGAAAGGAAAGCATTCCCTGAATTTTTCACGATATAGAAAAATATCCCTCAGCTCGCTTCTTAGGCTAAAAGCGGAAGTGTAATTGATGGCTTTTGCAAGGTGCCTAAGCTTGCGCCGACAATTATTCTGCATCATAATCAACCAGGCATATTCTACCATTTACGCTTTCAAAGATGAATACACTCTTTAACAATTTACTAAATGGTTGCAAATTATCTGTTAATCATTCGTTTGATTATACCTATTTATCCCGGCGTTATAATTAATGGGGATAATCTTATAAAGTTCCTGACATTAAAAATGAAGAATTTCGAGAAATATCAGGCTTACCTTGAATACTATATGGTTGAAAATTCGAAAATTGCCTTTGCCAATCTTCTTACTTATGACTGTTTTCGTAGAGCAAAGGTATGCTTTGAAGAGGAGAAACGCCTTCAATTTTCCCACAGTTGGTATCCTCTAATAGTCTTGTAAAACATTTAATTCTTTTGAAAGAGTATTTTCAAAAAGAATACAATTCTCCGCTATTAATCAGAGACTGTGATGAAAAATTCATTGCAAACATAGATGCGCCGGGATACAGCAAAAATAGCCGCTCCAGATTGTGTTTTGATCAATTTACAACAGGATTTAAATATTCCAGGAATCAGGAAAGCAAAACTTTCATGGAAACCGGTTAAAATATTAGTGTGTGATACTCTAAAATTTTAGGAGGAGATATAGGTGCTTGCCATTTTCCAGGGGATTGCAAGTTTTATCGATGAGCTTGTTAACTGGCTAAAAAGTGCAGACCTTGAAAGTCTTAGGGTCTTTATTAAATCTTTCGAGAGTTTTGACCCTATAATCCTTTTGGTGCTTGCAATCCTTGGTTTCACCCTGGCTTTTTTGGGAAGGAGGATTTTCATCGTTCCTTATACAGCGGCCTGGATAATGATGGGCTACTATATGGGCTACAAATTTGGCATCTCCGCGGGAAAAGATATCTATGGCATTGAACTTGGGCTTCTCTGTGCAATTTTACTTCCCATAATATCCATAAAAGCAAGAAAGGTCTTTCTTTTCATCATATCCATGCTGGTTACAATGTTTCTTTGTGTTTACCTTTTTTCAAGCCTGAATATTGGCAAAGATTTGAATATTCTTGATCCATACTTTTTCATAACCGGGGTCATTGTGGCTTTAATTGCGCTCAAGTTCGAAAATCAATTGATAATCGCCGTCACTTCTTTGATGGGAAGTTTTCTTTCTGCCATCGCGATAGCAGGATACCTTTCAGACAAGTTCCCGAATGTACCAGAAACGCTCATTTTGATTCTTCTGGTTGTGCTGATATTCTCAGCGAGTCTTGGCATACAATTCAAGTATTACTCCAAAGAGAGAATTGAACAAGAAACGAGAGAGGAATTCTTACCTCCGAAAGGAAAAAATGCAAATAAATCCAATAAATAGGCGAGTGATACAATGGTTATTCGGTTTCTTTCAGATCTCTTTGGTGAAAATACTTATATCATCAAAAAAGGTCTTGATGTCTTTGTAATTGATCCCGGGAAAGGGACCTTCGAAAGAATAAAAAAGCACGGTGGGAAGAATTTTTGGATTCTCCTTACCCATTCGCATGTTGATCATATTTTTGAGCTTTCATATTTTGCGAAGGCCAATCTC
>QNAR01000044.1 GCA_003643975.1 Thermotogae bacterium
CGTCTCGAAACGATGGGGGACAATATGTGCTTAAAGCCATGAAAGTCAGGGAAGAAATTAGTGAATCTGCTGTGAGAGTAAGCATGTCGAGGTTCACCACCAAAACCGAAGTTGAAGATTTCATTAAATCATTGCGGGAAGCAGTCATGCTTTTGAAATTTTGAGCTTCAACGGGTATAATTAACTGTAGTTGATTATAATCAGACATGGGGTGTTATCATGGTTCGTAGTATGACTGGATTCGCCAGATCCGAGGCGGAATGTGAGTTTGTTGCTTGTTCGGTCGAACTCAAGAGTGTAAATGCCAAGCATCTCAACCTGGAGGTTAATGTCACCGGTGGGTTTACGGAGATAGAGGTAAAAGCCTCGCGCTATCTACGTGAAAAGCTTCGCAGGGGGACGATAAGGGCATACGTCGAAATTTACTTCAACGAAAGCATTGGCAATATTATAAGGCCTGATCTTGGTGTTGCTTCTGCTTATTACAACGCACTAAATGAATTGGCAGATAAATTCCGAATCCCCGATAGAATTTCTTTGGATACACTCAGCAAAATGAAAGACGTGTTAAAATACAGGCTGACACCCTCTGTGAATGAGAAAATTTGGGAGTGCCTTAAAATCGCTCTTGATAAAGCTATTGCCATACTCAATGAGGATCGCGAACGCGAAGGCAAAAACCTCGAAAAGGCACTGGTTTCATATCTTCAGCGCCTTGAAAATATAGCAAAAGAATTGCATAAACGTACTGAGGGACTGCTGGAATATTACAGAGAATTTCTGAAAAAACGAATTTCAGATGTGCTGGAGATAGAAGTAGACAAGAGCAGGCTCGAACAGGAAGTTGCCATTTTAGCAGAGAGAGCCGATATTTCGGAGGAAATCGTTAGGCTAGAATCCCATATAACTTCATTCAAGAGATTGATGGAAAGCGAAAAGGAATGTGGTGTTCAACTTGACTTCCTCTGCCAGGAGATGCATAGAGAATTTTCAACCATTGCAGCGAAATCCAAGAAAGCTGAAATAACTTCCCTTTCAATCGAGGGTAGAACGCTGGTGAATAAAATAAGAGAACAGGTTCAAAACATCGAATAGGAGGTGTCTTCTGTGTATGGCCTTATCAATGTGGGTTTTGGTAACGTAATAATTGGTGATCGCGTCATTGCTATTGTTAACCCCGAATCCGCGCCATTAAAAAGACTGAAGGAAGTTGCTAAAGAAGAGGGGAAGCTCATTGACGCCACTTATGGACGCAAAACAAGAGCCATAGTGATAACGGATAGCAATCACATAATACTGAGCGCTATTCAGCCAGAAACCATTGCTTCCAGGTTCATGCAGGCATTTACAGACATCGAGGAGAAGTTAAAGGAAATACGCGATGCGGGGAGAAGCCTGGCGGAATGAGAGGAACGGTTTTTGTTGTAAGTGGGCCTTCAGGTGCCGGGAAAACCTCAATTCTTAGGGAAGTACTTCGCAGAATTCCAAACCTCGAGTTTTCCGTCTCTTATACTACAAGACCAAAAAGGCCTGGCGAAAAGGATGGAGAGGATTATTTTTTTGTTTCCGAAGAGAAGTTTAAAGAACTGATCAACGCAGATGAATTTCTCGAATGGGCAGAAGTACATGGATATCTATACGGTACCTCAAAGGGTTTTGTTTCCGAGAGAGTTAAGCAGGGTGTTAATCTGATTCTAGACATAGATGTTCAAGGTGCTCTTGCCGTAATGAAAGAAATGCCGGAAGTGGCAACTGTTTTCATTTCTCCCCCTTCTTTTGAGGAGTTGAAGAAGCGGCTGCTCACACGTGGAACCGAAAATGAGAGGGACCTTAAAAGAAGATTGGAAGACGCGCGCTGGGAGTTTTCCCACATAGTCGATTTCCAATATCTGGTTGTTAACAGAAATTTAAAGGAGTCGGCAAAACAACTTGAAGCGGTGATAATAGCTGAGCAGTTAAGGCTTGATAGAATAAAAGACCACATGGGATTAGAAGAAATATTCAGGGGAGTGTGATACGATGCTGGTGAATTACAAGAAAATCATGAAACGTGTAAAGCATAAGTATGCTGTGCCCGTTGCGGTTGCAAGACGAGCTGAGGAATTAGAGGATTTTGGGCGTCCAAAGCTCGACCCCGAAGTCGTCAAAAAAGCCGGAGATAAGATAAACATTGCCATGAAAGAGCTCGAAGAGGGCAAAATCAGAATAAAAAACGAAGAAATGCTGAAAATACTCACGCCAAAGGTGAAATGATGAGCAGTTTGCTTCAGGGAAGGAAGATACTCCTTGGAGTTTCCAGCGGGATAGCTATTTACAAAGCTGTCGATCTGTTGAGCAAACTGAGAAAAGCCAAAGCGGAATTGAGAGTTATTCTAACACCCGAAGCCGAGAAAATGGTTTCGGGTTTGGTTTTTTCAGCTGTTGGGAATTGCCCGGTGTATTCAGATATATTCAAGGTTCAAGAAGGTTTCATCCCCCATACTGACCTTTCTCGCTGGGCCGAACTTTTTGCCATAGCCCCGGCAACTGCTAATACCATAGCAAAACTCAATGCGGGTATTGCCGATAACCTTCTTCTGGCAACAGCGCTTGCATACCCTGACAAACCTAAACTGCTTGTTCCCACGATGAACACAAGAATGTTTGAAAACCCCGTCACCACGGAAAATATTGCAAAGCTCGGTTCGCAGGGTTGGTCTGTGGTTGCTCCAGAAGAGGGGCATCTTGCCTGTGGCGATGTGGGTAAAGGAAGATATCCTGAAAACGAGCTTATAATTGAAGAAATGGCTTACTTGCTCTCAGAAAAACCCCTTGCGGGAATGAAAGCATTGGTTACCGCTGGACCTACAAGAGAAAGAATTGACAATGTCAGGTATATCACAAATCGCTCTTCTGGCAAAATGGGCTATGCTATTGCAAGAGCTTTGAGATATATGGGGGCTGAGGTTGTTCTTGTCACGGGTCCCACGGCGTTGAGGGCACCTGCTGGAGTTGAAGTGGTAAAAGTGCAATCTGCCACAGAAATGGCAGGAGCTGTGGATCTCTATTCAAAAGTTTCAAAAGTTATTGTTATGGCGGCTGCCGTTGCCGACTATAAACCTGTAAAGCCTTCGGAGCATAAAATAAAGAAAAGCCCCGGTGAGTTTACGTTGAGACTTGAACGCACAAGGGACATACTCGCTACATTGGAGAGAAAAGAAGATCAAATAGTAATAGGCTTTTGCGCCGAAGACAGAGAACTGGAGAAAAAGGCCAGAGAGAAACTCGAAAAGAAGTCGCTAGATGCGATTGTCTGCAATGATATCTCCCGGAGCGACATAGCTTTTGGCTCGGAAGAGAATGAAGTTTTTGTGTATTTCAAAGACGGCAGTTCAGAGCATCTTGATAAAGCCGATAAGGAGCTCATTGCATCCCAGCTTGTGAAGAGGGTAATACTTAGATTGCTTTCAAACAGTTGAAGATTTCCTTAAGTAAAGTTTTTTGGATTAAAGAGCCTTGACAGTCATAGGATCAGCGGTTATAATAATTATCGACTGTCGGGCCAACGTAGCTCAACTGGTAGAGCGGCTGACTTGTAATCAGCAGGTTGGGGGTTCGAGTCCCTTCGTTGGCTCCACACGAGTATCGGTGGTAAGGTGCCCGAGTGGTCAAAGGGGGCGGACTGTAAATCCGCTGGCGGAACGCCTACGGTGGTTCGAACCCACCCCTTACCACCATTAATTTTGTTGAGTGATGAGGTGACATGATGGCAAGGAAAACAAAGGGAAACAAGATACTCGTTACTCTTAAGTGTTCCGAATGTGGAACCAGGAATTATTATCGCTTTAAGAACAGGCAGAAAAAGTACAAGCTTGACACTAACAAGTACTGTCCGAAGTGTCGAAAGCACACGTTACACAAGGAATCTAAGTAGATTTATCTGCTATCGTTGGGAGGAGATTGAATGGCACAGGCTAAATTTTGGAAGTTCCTCTCCGAAGTGCGCTATGAAGTAAAAAAAGTCAGTTGGCCGAACAGGAAGCAGCTCCTTTCTACCACAAGTGCGGTTGTATTTGTCCTTCTTGTCAGTGGTGCTTTCCTGGGATTGCTCGATATTTTATTTACCAATGTTATTCGTAATGTTCTCATAGCCATCACCGGTGGTATATGATTTTCAGTGGTGATAGGTAGTGCGTAAAAAGTGGTATATAATCCAGACTTATTCTGGACTTGAAAACTCTATCAAAGAAGCTCTTGAGGCAAAGATAAATTCCTTTGGAGTACAGCATCTTTTTGGGAAGATTTTAGTTCCTGAGGAGGTAAAACTCGACAGGGGTTCTTCTCCTGCCGAACGCCATATTGTTTTCAATAACGCTAAAATCCTTGTGAACCCCAATCAAGATGTGAAAAAGGGCGACCCGATAATCGAGGATCCTGAGATTCATGCGAAAAGCGATGGAATCATAAAAGAGATCAAGAACTATCGGATTATCTTCATAGAGACCATCGATAGAAAGTTCACCAAAACCTATTATGTTCCAGAAAGCGCAAAAGTTGAAACTGGTATTAGACCCGGCGCAAGGATAAGACAGGGAATGCCATTGACAAAGCACGGTGAGAATTTCTGTGAGCTGGATGGCAGAATAGTTTTTACTGAAAAGATGAAAAGAATCGTCGTTGAGCGAGACAACGGCGATGAAGATGTCTATATGGTGTATCCGAAAACCTATGACCCGAAGGTCATTCGGAAGGGGACCCGTTTGAAGCGTGGTGACCTGATCTCGGAAAAGAGAACCATATTTTCTAAAATAGATGGAAGAGTCGAAATATCTGAATTCACCGGTCGTAAAGAGCTCAAGATCTACAAAATAACTAAAACAAGGCTCTATCCAGGATACATATTCATAGAAATGATCATGAACGATGAAACCTGGAACATCGTAAAGAGCACACCGAATGTAGTCAATTTCGTTTCAGTTGGTGGGCAACCGATAGAATTGAAACGTAAAGAAATCCACGCATTGCTGAAACTGGTCGGACTCGAAGAATATGAAGAAAAAGCTCCAAAGATCAGAATAGAAGTGAATTTTGAACTCAATGAAATGGTAAGAATAAATTCTGGTCCCTTCGAGGATTTTGTTGGAAAGATAACAGAGATCCACCCCGAGAGGCAAGAAGTAAAAGTTGTTGTGAGCATCTTTGGGAGAGAAACACCCGTTGTGCTTAAACTATCTGAAATAGAAAAAATAGTGTAACAAAACCAGTGGGAGAAGCCTGTTCTTGGCTTTGATTACCACAAGGAGGTAGAAGTATGGCGAAAAAGATACTTGCTCAAATTAAGTTACAGCTTGAAGCGGGTAAAGCAACACCAGCCCCACCGGTTGGTCCTGCTCTTGGTCAGCATGGTGTGAACATCATGGGCTTCTGTAAACAATTCAATGCTGCAACAGCTGACAAGCCCGGTATGGTTTTTCCGGTTGTCATAACGGTTTATGGCGACAGATCCTTTTCCTTCATTCTTAAAACCCCGCCTGCGAGCTTTCTGATCAAGAAGGCGGCAGGTATCCAAAAAGGCTCTGGAGTACCTAACAAGGTAAAAGTTGGAAAGATTACCAGAGCACAGGTCGAGGAAATCGCTAAACTCAAGATGCCTGATCTCAATGCCCTTACTCTCGAAGCCGCTATGAAGATAATCGAGGGTACCGCAAGAAATATGGGCGTTGAGGTAGTCGACTGAGGAGGGGTTTGAATGCCAAAAAGGTCAAAGAGATATCTTGAAGCGAGAAAGTTTGTAGATAGAAACAGGGAATATCTTCTGGATGAAGCCCTGGAGCTCTTGAAAAAGTTTCCATCAGCGAAATTCGACGAATCGGTCGAACTTCACATTAAGACGGGTATAGAACCTTCAAAATCTGACCAGCAGGTAAGGGGAACAATAAGCCTTCCCAACGGTACAGGTAAAGATGTCAAGGTTCTAGTTTTTGCAAGAGGTGAAAAAGCCGAGGA
This sequence comes from Thermotogae bacterium, assembly GCA_003643975.1. GTDB lineage: Bacteria > Thermotogota > Thermotogae > Petrotogales > Kosmotogaceae > Kosmotoga_B. The sequence continues at coordinate 5,986 of QNAR01000044.1, forward strand.
AGCCAAAAACGCCGGTGCGGATTATGTTGGATCTGACGACCTCATACAGCAGGTTCAAGGCGGTTGGACAGATTTCGACGTGGCCATTGCTACACCTGATATGATGAGGGAAATCGGTAGATTGGGGCGAATTCTTGGACCTCGTGGTCTTATGCCTTCACCAAAGTCCGGTACGGTTACGACTGATGTAGAAGAAGCTGTAAAAGCTTTCAAAGCGGGAAGAGTGGAAATAAAGAACGACAAAACAGGAAACCTTCATCTTCCCGTAGGCAAAAAATCCTTTGAATTAAATGTGCTGAAGGAAAACATCATCTCAGCCCTGGAGCAAATCTCAAAAATGAAACCCTCTGCTGCGAAAGGCAGATTCATAGTTAAAGTAGCTGTAGCCACAACAATGAGCCCAGGTATAAAGCTAGACCATAATAAACTGGTAGACTGACGGGGTTAACTAATAAGAAAATCAAAAAAGCTATTTGTACCGAAGACAGCAGGTTTCTAAAGGCTTATGCCGCCTGCCGAGGTACGCAGAAGATACAGATGATATTAATTCTGCGGCCTCATGGCCGCTTTTTTTGAAAGGAGGTGCACCCGGCAGATGTTTACAAGAGCCCAAAAAGAGAAGTTTGTTCAGGAACTCGCAGATAAGCTCGAAAAGTCATCATTGATACTCTTCACTGATTACAAGGGTCTGACCGTTGCTCAGATCTCGGAGCTTAGAGGCAAACTTTTTGAGAGATATGATAACAAGGCAAAATACCGGATAGTAAAAAATACCCTACTACGCCTTGCACTACGAAAGGCCGGGTATAACGAAGAAGAATGGATCAATGACGTCCATGAAACTACAGCTGTGCTTATGGTAAGTGAAGACGATCCTGTTGAAGCTGTGAAGATCATTTACGACTTCACTAATGCCAGCAAGAACAAGCTCCCTGTTCTCAGAGGATTTTATCTTGAAGGCAAATACTTTGATGAAAGCAAAGTTGCCGATATTGCCAAGCTTCCCTCAAGGGAACAACTTATCGCTATGGTTGTTAGCGGCATTGCAGCCCCAATCAGCGGACTTGCTTACACGCTTAACGGCGTGCTAACGAAACTACTTTACGCTCTTAACGCCATCAAGGACAAAAAATCAGAATAAACGGAGGTGTGGTAAAATGACAAAGGAAGAACTCATTCAGGCTATTAAGGAAATGACCGTTGCTGAACTTGCAGAACTTGTGAAAGCACTCGAGGACGAATTTGGTGTTAGCGCTTCTGCACCTGTTGCTGTTGCTGCTATGCCTGGTGCTGCTGCTGGACCTGCTGCTCAGGAAGAAGAAAAGACAGAATTTGATGTGGTTCTTAAATCTTTTGGTGAAAAGAAAGTTGGAGTTATTAAGGTTGTAAGGCAAATCACCGGACTTGGACTCAAAGAAGCAAAAGAACTCGTAGAAAAAGCCGGTACACCTGAAGCAGTAGTCAAGGAAGGCGCTCCAAAAGAAGAGGCAGAAACCATCAAGAAACAGCTCGAAGAAGCTGGCGCTGAAGTTGAGTTGAAGTAATCAGGTAACCTTTGATTTACAAAAACAGTTTATAATTTAAAATACCCACATCAGGGATCTCTCTGGTGTGGGCTTGGTGTGCTCAAGTTGACGAGAGGTGATTGAATGAGAAAGGCAAGTTTCGCGAAGCGTGAGCGCTGGGTCTTTGGGAAAGTTGTTGAACCCCTTGAGATTCCAAACCTGATTGAAATTCAAACCCGTTCTTTCCAATGGTTCATCGATGAAGGACTTCTCTCTGTCCTAAAAAAATATTCCCCTATCAAATCTCAAATTCAACGTGGTGATATTCGCAAAGGCGAAAAAGGGTTCACACTTGATTTCGTATCTACAAGAGTGGGAAAGCCAAAGCATGGTATTCAAGAGTGCAAGGACAAGGGTCTCACCTATTCTGTACCTTTATATGTCACGGTGAGAATTGCCGATTTGGCAAGTGGTGAGATCAAAGAGGAGGAAGCTTTCTTTGGTTATCTTCCATATATGACTGATAACGCTTCCTTTGTTATCAACGGTGCAGAAAGAGTAATAGTAAACCAGCTCGTAAGATCACCTGGTGTGTATTTTGTTGATGAACCAACAAAATCCTCCGGGGGCGGTCTTCCGATCCTTGTGGCACATTTCCTGCCTGTAAAAGGAGCCTGGCTGGAGATACTGTTAAATCCGAATAAAAACATACTTCAAGTTCGAATTGACCGAAGAAGAAAAATGAACCTCTTTTTATTCTTCAAAGCAATGGGATATGTAGACGACCTGGAAATATTGAAGCTCTTCGTTCATGAAGTTGACGCAAATGACGATGTGACCCTTTACGAGCACATAGGTAGCAGATTGTTAGAAGAAGTATCTCACAAGGGAAGTGTGATCGCCGAGAAGGGTGCGGTTCTCACAGAAGCTCTGGTAAAGGAAATTCTTGAATCAGACGTGGAAAGCGTAAAACTTCCCATGCCTATTGCCACGAAAACGCTGGAAGCACTTAACAAGACCTATGGCGAAGAGCTCAGCCAAGATGAGGCATACCTTGCCATATTTAGAAAGCTCAGACCTGGTGAAATTCCAAGAATAAACGCAGCAAAAAATTACCTGCATGGGCTGTATTTCGAACCAGAAAGATTCGATTTTTCAGATGTAGGACGTTATAAATTAAATCAGAGGTTGAGAAGAATTTACCGAGATTATCTCATTGAAGTAGAAGGTCAGGAAGATGTTCCTGAAGACCTCATATACAACGAGGAATCTCTTGCGATTGTCCCTATGGACATTGTTCTTGCTGCAAGGCATTTGACTGAAATCCAGGCACACCCGGAAATGTTAGATACCAAAGACCATCTTGGAAATAAGAGAGTCAGAACCGTTGGCGAGCTCATGCAAACAGAGTTTGAAAAGGCGTTCATGAAAATACACAAGCTGCTAGAGGAAAGACTTACACTATATAATTCGCTGGAAAAGTTATCTGTGCAGAATCTCGTAAATGTGAGAACCCTCATGACGACTCTTCACCAGTTCTTTGCCACGAGCCAGCTTTCGCAGTTCATGGATCAGGTAAACCCCCTGGCCGAACTAACTCATAAAAGAAGGTTGTCGGCTATCGGGCCTGGAGGCCTTAAAAGAGAACATGCAAGATTCGAAGTTAGAGATGTCCATCATTCCCATTATGGAAGAATGTGTCCAATTGAAACACCTGAAGGTGCTAACATTGGTCTTATGACTTCACTATCTACCTATGCAACACTGGACAAATACGGATTCTTGCTTACACCATATAGGAAAGTCAAGAATGGAAAGCTCACGGACGAAATAATATTCCTTGGAGCAGATGAAGAGGAGAATTATAAAATCGCGCAATCGACGATTAAAGTCGATGACAAAAACCAGATCAAAGCAGATACTGTGGAAGTAAGGCATGCCGGAGAAGTTAAATTTGTGAAAAGGGAAGAAGTCGAACTAATGTCCATTTCCCCAAAACAGATTGTCAGCGTTTCCACATCCCTTATCCCTTTTTTGGAACATGACGATGCCAACAGAGCCTTGATGGGATCGAATATGC
>QNAR01000045.1 GCA_003643975.1 Thermotogae bacterium
ACAACCTACAACGAACTCTATTGTTGGTCGCTCCAATATTTACAATAAAGCGCGTTTCAACCTCAGAGCGTTTGTGACAACGGTAACGCTTGAGAAGGCCATAGCAGCTCCTGCGATCATTGGGCTAAGTTTCAGCCCGAAAGCGATATAAAATATTCCAGCGGCTATGGGAATTCCAATTACATTATAGAAAAATGCCCAGAAAAGATTTTGCTTCACATTTCTGATCGTTACTTTAGATAGCCTGATAGCGTTCACAACATCTCTTAAGTCACTCTTCATTAATACTACACCAGCTGATTCCAAAGCGACATCAGTCCCTGAACCGATCGCTATACCAACATGTGCCTCTGCCAAAGCAGGAGAATCATTTATGCCATCACCCACCATAGTGACGGTATAACCCATTTCTTTTAGCTCTTTCACCTTTTTAGATTTATCTTGAGGCATAACTTCTGCCATTACTTCGTCTATACCGACTTCTTTTGCAATGGCCCTCGCAGTTTCTACGCTATCTCCAGTTACCATAAAGGTTTTTATACCCATTTTTTTCAGTTCTTCAATGGCTTTTTTAGAGCTTGGCTTTACCACATCAGCAATGCCAAAAAGGCAGACGGGTTCACCGTTGTACTTCATGAGAACAGGGGTTTTCCCATTTTTGGATAATTCGATAGAGTTTTTTCTGGCGGTGTCGCTATCTTTCAGCATACGTGTATTTCCAAGGCTTATCTCTACTCCATCAATTTGAGCAAAGATCCCCTGCCCAGGAATAACTTTGAAATCATTTACTTCAAAAAGGTCACCATCATACGCCTGTACTATGGCTTTATCCAATGGGTGAGAACTCAAAGCACCCACACTAGCAGCATATTTCAGCGCTTTATTCTTGTCAAATCCAATAAGTGGAATTATATCCGTAAGAACTGGTTTCCCTTCGGTAATGGTTCCTGTTTTGTCGAAAATAACTGCTTTTGTCTTGTGGGTAATCTCCAAAGCTTCTCCGCTTTTAAAGAGGATTCCCATCTCAGCGCCTCTGCCTGTACCCACCATTATCGCTGTAGGGGTTGCTAAACCAAGTGCGCATGGGCAGGCTATTACGAGTACTGAAATCATCATAGAGAAAGCAAAAAGAAAACCATATCCGAGTAAAAACCAACTTAAAAAAGTAACGGCGGCGATTCCGAGTACCACAGGCACAAAATATCCACTGATTATGTCTGCTAGCTTTGCTATGGGGGCTTTGGAAGCTTGGGCGTCCTCAACAAGCTTGACTATTTGGGCAAGCGCTGTGTCACTCCCTACTTTAGTGGCTTTAATTTCCACAGTACCACTGAGATTTACAGTTCCACCTACTACTTCCGATCCTTCTTGGATATTCACAGGTATAGACTCTCCCGTTAGCATGGATTGGTCAACTGAACTGTTACCCCTAACAACCACCCCATCTACGGGGAAAGCACTTCCCACTTTCACCAGCAGAATATCCCCAACTTCCACTTCTTCAACGGGGATTTCAACTATCTCTCCACCCCTTTTTAGAAAAGCTGTCTTAGGAGACAAATTCATGAGCTTCTTCAGCGCTTCTGAAGTCTGCCCTTTAGAGAAACTTTCGAAGTATTTTCCGAGTGAGATCAACGCGATAATAACCCCAGCGGTTTCAAAGTAAAGATCCATAGCATACGAGGTATTTCCCAGAGCAATCTGAACCGTGGCAAAAAGTCCATAACCTACCGCCGCACCAGTTCCTAAGCCTACGAGTGTATCCATGTTTGGATGGCCCTTGAACAAATTGGGAATGCCTTTGAGATAGAAATCTTTGCCTGCAATCACAATGGGTATTGTCAGGAAGAGTTGAACTAAGGCAAAATTCAGGGGATTTTGTTCCAAAGAAATAATGCTTGGAAGAGGGATTCCAAACATATGGGCCATTGCTACCAAAAGCAAGGGTAAAGCAAAAATCGAAGAAAACAAGAATTTTCTCCTGTATGAACGGGTAACCGCTTCTCTTCTTTCACTGTCGCGGTCGTAAGTCTTTGTTGTTACGCTCTTTGCTTTGTAGCCGTTTTTTTCAACCGCTTTTTTGATGTCCGCTATCCTTACCAAAGATGGGTCATATTCAATCGCTGCCTTTTCGGTTGTCAAATTTACGGAAACACTGTTGATCCCATCAAGTTTATTTACAGCCTTCTCTACTGCACTAACACAGGAAGCGCAAGTCATGCCCTCTATTTCAAGCGAGATTTTGCGAAGTTTTTTTGACTTTTCAATTTCATAACCTGCTTTTTTTATTCGTTCTACAAGTTCCGATTCGTCAATAGGGGTTTCAACTTCAAAAACCAGCCTTTCAGTAGCAAGGCTAACTACGGGATTTTTTACTCCTTCGACTTTTAAAGCAGCCTTTTCAACTGCGCTGACACAAGAAGCACAGGTCATGCCCTTAACGATAAACTCTTTTTTTTCTGCCATAATTACCCCTTCAATTTTTCATTAATTAATTTAGCAAGACTGTCAGCAGTGAGCTCAGAGTAAAGCTTGCCGTCAATTTCTGCTACTACGGTTTTGCAGATACCAAGACAACCTGATTCGGAAATCTCAAGCTCAGGAAATCTTTCCCTTGAGGCTTTTAAAGATTCAGAACCTTTTTTATAACAACAAGAGTCCTTTTGGGCACATATATTTACTCTCACGATTCTCCTCCTAACTGTTTCCTCATTTTTTTGTATTCTTCGTCGCTTATTTCGCCTTTTGCGTATCTGAGTTCCAAAATACGCAACGCTTCGGAATCACGATTTGATACCACAGTTTTGGTTCTGCTCCCAGTACCAACCACACGTTTGATAATCCAAAAAAACACCGCAAAAAACAGAACCATCAAAATTAAACCGAAGATAGGTCCAAACCAGCCCCAACCACTAAACCAGGCCCAACAACCTGCAGGATTCCAAAAGCCCCAGTGCATATTAATCACCTCCTCTTAGGGTCTTCAGCATTTTCAGATATTCTTCTTCATCGATTTCACCTTTGGCATAGCGTTCCTTCAAAATTTTTTCAGCCCCGCTCGCTTTTTCAGCAGACTCTCTGTTTGCGAAAAAATTTCTTATATACTCGGGCTTGATGAGAAAGACGATAAGAACTAAGAAAATTAACCACCCAAAGAACATCATGTTTATCACCTCTTTTTACGCCCCCCCATGGGGGGGGTCTTATAAATACTATCATGCTTTCGATGAAGAAAGCTTGTCTAATAGAATACAAAGCTGTTAAAAAAGAGTAATGAATGTGATGATATAATGTTCATGACCCTTTAAACCAGAGGTGTATAGGATGGAGATTCTTTTTGTTGCTATAGCTTTAGCAATGGACGCCTTTGCAGTATCTGTGTCTATTGGCCTTTCTTTGAACTTTGTTCCACTTAATACCGCATTTCGAACTTCATTTCATTTTGGACTATATCAATTCTTCATGCCACTGATCGGTTGGTATACCGCTTCAAAATTTTCTAGTTATATTCAGGAGCTTGATCATTGGATAGCTTTCTTACTGCTAGCAGGAATAGGCGGTAAGATGATTCTTGAAGCCTTTGAGAAAAAAGAAGGGTCAACTGTTGATAGAACAAGAGGCTTTCCTTTGATACTACTTTCAATTGCAACCTCTATTGACGCCTTCGCCGTTGGAATGGCTTATTCTTTTTTGGAAAGAAAAATACTTTTCCCGGCAATGATTATTGGCATCATTGCCTTTTGCTTAAGCTATATAGGCATAAAAGGCGGTGCCAGGTTTAGCAAACACTTAGGAAACAGCGCAGAAATTATCGGAGGAATTGTGTTGATATTTGTTGGAGCAAAGATACTTGTAGAACATTTAAGTGGATGAAAAGACATTCAGGGGTATAAAACAAAGGTTATACTGAGCTAAAGTAAAGCTCAGGCTATACGTGACATCGTCACGGCTATACATTCCTTCGGAATAGCTCCGCGCCTATGGGCGGATAAGAACCGAGTTACATGATTCGAGTTGCGAGTTATTAGTCACGAGAGTGAATATAAGAAATAAAAAACATGACTGAAAACAGGTAAGCACGCTGATGCGTGGGAAGGTTTAGAGAAATTCGTATAACACATGACATACAACCAACAACGGTTTTTACTGTATTCTTTTACTGCCTGTAAAATTTGAGATATTTTTCCCTGAGCTTTTTCATGTTGCTCTCTGGAATATGGAAGATTTCCCTGTTCAATTTCAGGGCTTCTATGTACACCTGTATGTTTTTTTCTGTAACTTTGGCAGAAACGAACGCTTCATTGAAACTTTCCCCAACGTTGACGAGCCCATGGTTTCTCAATATAACAGCGCTGTTGTTTCCAAGGGCTTCAGCAGCATTTTCCGCGAGTTCCCAACTCCCTGGGTCTGCGTATTTCGCCACTCTGATTTCAGGCCCACATATCATTGCACTGTCTTCAATGAGGGAAGGAACTTCTTCCATGGTTACAGACGCGATCGATGCGTAAATAGGGTGAGTGTGCAGAATGAATTTTACGTCTTTTCTCGCTTTGTAGATGGCAACATGCATTTTCCATTCAGATGATGGGACTCTTGAGCCTTCTATAACATTGCCCTCGTAATCAATGACTATAACATCTTCTTCTTTCATCTTATCATATGGGTATCCTGAAGGCGTGATATATATCCTCTCACCATCAGTAAAGGATACATTTCCCCATGTTCCTTTCACCAGGTCTTCATTTAACATTTTTCTGCATGCTTGAACAATTATGCTTCTAAATTCTTTATCCATTTTCATTCCTCCATTCATGAATGGCATTTCACCAGTATTTAGTATACAGGAATATCTTTTACCGCGCAAAAAAGAGCAGAAAAGGTAGCTTGCGAGTCTCATTATAGTGACAATAAATGTAACAAACGACTGATTTGTTAATTGGTTCTTCATTGTATAGAAAGACCTTTTTGCTTATGCTAGGGCTTTAATTGTGTAAGGAGGTGGGGGTATGCGAAGAAAGTTAATGCTTTTACTTTTAGTTCTTGCTGTACTTTTTGTACTTGTTGGCTGTCCAGGTAGTTCTATTGACGAGCTCATTTCAAAAATGAAATTCCTTGATTATGCTTTTGCGGATGGGGAACCCGAAACACCAGCTGTGGCTTTATATCTCGGAAGGGTTAAAGCAGATGATGTTTTGCAGGTTTACACTCCTGTGCCCGAACCGAAGTCAGGTGAGTTTGTCGATAATTCTATAGTTATCGTACCTACCATAGGTGCACCCGGATATCTTTATTACCTTGACCTTGATCCCGGCGCTTTCTATAATCATCCAGGTAGGGTTGTGGTGCTTGGGGAAGATGGTGAGCCAATAATTGATGAAGAAGTTCAAGGATGGCCTGTTCTCAATGGCGAAACACCTGAACCACTTGTTTCCCCAACAACGAAAGCCTATGCCAAAGCGATATTCTGGAGAAACATTCGCTACAAGATAGCTGAAATACACATTCCTGAATGGGTGGTCTTTCAAAGGGTAATATCAGGTGCTGTTGTTGTCAATGGGCTGATACCTACGCAAAATCTTTATTATGAAGCTTCGCAGATCCACAACATGATGTACAACGCCATGGTCGATTTCATGGGAGTTGATAGGGTTAGGCAAGTTGAATATCCTGATAATGCTCCAAGTGATGTGGAAGACGCTATTCAGTATCTCGTTGAAACTAAGAAAGTAAATAGGCTTACGCTGTATTTCATAGCACACGGCGCCAATGATTACATGAATATCGGAGGGTATGGCTTTGGCGCATCTACACTCAAGAACATCATAGAAAGCTATCCTAGAGTATCGTTTTCTGTTATTATTGAATCTTGTCATGCGGGAAGCTGGATAGAAGGCACAGTGGATATTACTGACGCGAGCAACGTGGTGATAGCCATAGCAACAACTTCCTCTGCCAAAAGCGCGTATCCTGATTGGGATTCTGCAACAGGGTACACAAATGACTATAACGGGACAACAGACGTCTATGTAGAGTGGACCAGTGACTTTCTTGAGAAGATGGCTTATTATACTTCAGCAGCTCACTGGGGTGAAGTTACAACCCTTGCTTCAGCTGAAGGCATACCAGATGAATCTGCAATGTATGACCTGTGTTTCCAGAGCATAAAAGGCGGTTCACCTCCCGGAACTTCTTATACCTTTACAGAAAGAGTTGGTATTCAAGATCCACAGATCTACAGGAGTTATTGATTTTTTGGTATAACGCCAGCCCTTAAAGGGCTGGCTTTTTTTGTGAGCAAAGTTTTCTATTATATGTTAATATATGTCGATGTGAACATAGAAACAAATATAAAGAGGTGATGATGTGAAATTCGAAAAGCTCTTCTCAAATATGAGAATAGATTCTCTTACTTTGAAAAATAGGATTATCTTTCCTCCAATTTCAACTAATCTGGCTTCAATCACTGGAGAAGTAACGGATGAATTTATAGCTCATTACAGCCGAAGAGCGAAAGGAGGAGCGGCATTAATCACCGTTGAAAATGCTTGTATCGACTTTCCTTTAACGATGATGGGAGCTACTCAACCGAGGTTTGATAATGAGAGGTTTGTTCCGGGTTTGAGTAGGCTAGTCGAGGAAATTCATAAATACGGTTCTCTAGCATTCGTTGAATTAACTCATCCGGGGCTATTTGGCAAGGAACTCCCTGCAATTGCACCATCAGAAGTTGATTTGAGGCTTGATGGTATAAAACCGCATCCAATGAGTCGCGAAGAAATTGAAAAGGTGGCTTTAAAATTTGCAAAAGCAGCATTTATTGCCAAAAAAGCAGGGTTTGATGGTGTGGAGATTGAAGCAGCTCACGGACTTTTGGTCAATCAGTTTCTTTCGCCTGTTTCCAATAAAAGAACAGATGAATATGGTGGTACTCTGGAAAATAGAACGAGATTTGCCAAGTTGCTGATTGATAAAATAAAGGAATTTTGTGGGCGGGATTACCCTGTTATGGCAAGAGTCGGTGTTGTGGATTATGTTAATGGTGGTATAAAGCCGGAGTACGATGGCGTTGAAATAGTTAGAAAGTTCGAAGAATTAGGTTATGCGGCTGTACATGCAGATATAGGTTTTGGTGATAAGGAAAAAAGGTTAGAACCCATGGCTTATAAACAAGCCTGGCGTTCAAATTTGGCAAAGCTCTTAAAAGATGGAGGTATCAAAATACCGGTTATTGCGGTAGGGATGATTAGGGAGCCTGAAATAGCTGAATCGCTTCTCAAAAATGGAGTAGCTGACCTTGTTGCTCTTGGTAGAACGTTAATAGCAGATCCAGATTGGCCACTTAAAGCACTGTATGGAAAAGAGAAAACTATTCGCAAATGCATTGGATGTTCTGAATGCATTCGTTCAAGGCACGCAATGGGAACAGCCATTAGGTGCGGGGTAAATCCTGTTGTAGGGAAAAGCAGTGGTTATGAGAAAATCACCCCCTCTTCAATTTCAAAGCACATTGTGATTATTGGTGCAGGGCCTGCAGGGCTTGAAGCAGCCAGGGTAGCCGCATTAAAAGGTCATAGGGTAACGATCTTTGAGCAGGAAAAAGAAATTGGCGGAGCTGTGAGGTTAGGCTCTGTCCCTCCGGGAAAGGAAAAAATGCAATGGTTAATAAACTATTATTCCGAGGTTCTGAAAGAGCTTGAGGTAAATGTTAGAACAACTACAACTGCAGATATTGAAACAGTTATTAGGGAAAACCCCGACGAAATTGTACTCGCCATGGGTGCTGAGCCTTTTATACCTGCCATTGAAGGAATCGATGGACCAAATGTTGTGCTCTATTCCAATGTATTGGATGAAAAAGTCGCGCTTCAGAAAGGGGAAAGAGTAGTCATAGGTGGGGGTGGCCTTGTGGGTTGTGAAACTGCTCTCTATCTAGCTACTAAGGGATGTGAGGTCACAATAGTTGAAATGCTACCAGAAGTTGCTAAAGACATGGAACCAATAAGCAGAAATTACCTGCTACGTGAACTTAAGGAGCATAATATAAAAATATTAACTAGCTCAAGAATAATCAAGATTTCAGAGTCATCTTTGAATATCAAAAAGACTGATGGCATGGAAATAGAGCTTGATCTGGACATATTTGTTGCTGCCTTTGGGGAAAAACCACGTAAATTTGAAAAAGTAGATGCTCCTGTTCCCATACATATCATTGGTGATATGACAAGGGTGGGGAAAATTGTTGAAGCTATAAGGGATGGCTATGCAATTGGGTTTAATTTGTAGAAGAGCTCATTATGGCTGTCTAAAATTTGGTCGTTTCTATTTTTTAATAGATTTGAGATTTTAAAGGATCAAACATGTAGCAAACGACTGAAATATTAATTGCTTCTTCATTATGAAGAAATTTTTCTTTGAACCCGGAAGGATTTTAATTATTCCGGGAGGTGGAAGTATGTGGAGAAAGCTTTTGCTTCTTTTTTTGGCTCTTGTTGTTCTTTTTATTCTTGTGGGCTGTCCCGGAAGTTCTATTGATGAACTTATCTCCAAGATGAAATTCATGAACTATGCTTTTGCTGAGGGTGAACCGGAGATCCCCGCTGTAGCGTTATATCTCGGCAAAGTAAATCCAGGAGATATTTTAGAAGTTTATACACCTGTGCCCGAATATGTATCAAGTGAGATAGAAAATAAGGGAGTGATTATTTCACCGATAATAGAGAATCCTGGATATCTTTATTACCTCGATCTTGCCCCTGGCGCTTTTTATAACCACCCTGGCAGGATTATTGTACTCGGGGAAGATGGTGAGCCAATAATTGATGAAGATGTAGAAGGCTGGCCTGTTCTCAATGGTAAAACACCTGAACCACTTGTTTCATCTACCAGTGAAGCTTTCCAAAAGGCGATTTTCTGGAGAAACATCCGCTACAAGATAACCAAAATACAAATTCCTGAATGGGTTATCATTCCAAGGGTAATATCAGGTGCAGTAGTAGTAAATGGGCTAACTCCCACACAAAATCTTTATACTGAGGCCTCGAATATTCATAATATGATGTATGAAGCTATGGTTGATTTCATGGGAGCAGATAGAGTAAAGCAAGTTGAGTATCCAGATAATGCTCCAAGTAATGTGGAAGATGCCATTCAGTATCTTGTAGAAACAAAGAAAGTAAACAATCTTACGTTGTACTTCATTGCCCACGGGAGCTACGATCGTATGAACATAGGTGGGCATAGTTTTAGTGCAGCTGATCTTAAAAATATAATAGAAAGCTATTCAAGTGTTAAGTTTTTTATCATTATTGAATCCTGCCATTCGGGTAGTTGGATTGAAGGTGTTACAAACATCGTAGATCCGGAAAATGTGATATTGGCAATAACGACAACAACAGCTGATAAGAGCGCATATTCTGATTGGGACTCTGCAGCAGGGTACAC
>QNAR01000046.1 GCA_003643975.1 Thermotogae bacterium
AAACTGTGAGAGATAATCCCTCCCTTCATCCTGAAGTCTCAAAGATATGGAATCCCGAAAAATTTCCGCGTTCCGCTGGAAACAGCCTTTCTGTGGAACAGCGCGATTCCATAATGCAAGCTGCCACTTTGCTCAAAAAAAAGCTTGAGGGCTTAAAAAAGCTAATCCCCCCATCGGGGAAGCTCGTAATCTCAGGACATGCTCATATAGATTATGCGTGGCTCTGGCCCATTGAAGAGACAAAAAGGAAGATCAGAAGGACATTCGCAAACTCCATAAGGCTCGCAAAGAAATATGGCGACTTCGTCTATGTGCAGTCTTCAGCTCAGATGTATAAAGATATAAAGGAAAAAGACCCGGTTCTTTATAAAGAGATCAAAGAATTAGTCAAGAAAGGGAATTGGATTCCCATCGGCGGTATGTGGGTAGAAAATGATTGTAACGTTCCAGCGGCAGAATCTCTCATACGTCAATTGCTGATGGGCCAGAGATTCTTTGCCAGGGAGTTTGGTGTCAAAAGCAAAACCGGTTGGTTGCCGGATGTCTTCGGTTTTAGCTGGATATTACCGCAAATACTAAAAAGCGCCGGGATAGAATACTTCTTTAGCATAAAGCTCAGCTGGAACGAGAAAAATAAAATGCCTTCGGATCTTTTCCGTTGGCGTGGTATTGATGGCACTGAAGTCATTTACCACAGCTTCGACAATCCAAATGGCAATTACAACGCTCACATAGAACCATTTGACATAACCCAAACCTGGAACAACTACAAAGATAAGAGGAACTACCCCGCGAGTTTGCTAACCTTTGGCTATGGGGACGGCGGTGGCGGTCCTACGGACGAAATGATTGAAAATTACAAAATCCTAAAGGACTTCCCCGGCATGCCAAAGCTCGAAATGAAATCCCCCGAGGAGTTCTTCAAAGCTATCCCGGCACCTGAAAAGTTACCGGTCTGGGACAACGAGTTGTATTTTGAGCTTCATCGCGGAACGCTTACAAGCCAGGCGCGCACTAAGGCCCTTCACAAGAAAGTTGAAGACCTTCTATACGAGGCGGAATTGCTCTCCACCCTGGCGTATGAAGATAGAGACTACCCAGGGGAAAGAATAAACAGAATCTGGGAAATCCTGCTACATAATGAATTCCACGATATTCTTCCGGGCTCTTCCATAGGTGAGGTGTACAGCGATGCTGAAAGGGAACTTTCCCAGGCCAGCGAAGAACTCAAGCTCATAAAGGGAGAGGCGTTGAACATTCTGACAAAAACTTCTGATGATAGCATAACCGTTTTGAACGCTGGCACACATCCGAAACCGTTGCTTTTCCATAAAGACCTCGATGGGAAAGCCCTAAAGAGAAGCAATGGCGAAATCCTCAAGCCACAAAGAACCTATAATGGAAACTGGCTTTATTTCTCAGAAAACCATATTGAAGCCTTTAGCTTTGAAAATCTGGAGATATTGAACGAAGCTGTCGAACCTAATGTTTCAGAAGAATCAGCAGAAACTTTCAAAGCTTCTAACGCCCTGGAAAATGAATTCGTGAAGGTTACAGTTCACGAAGATGGGACTTTGTCTATATATGACAAAGAAATGGACCGCGAAGTCTTTACCGAAAGTGGCAATCAATTATGGTTATACAGTGATGTTCCAGCGTATTGGGATGCCTGGGATATCGATTACCATCACAAAAAATACGGCAACAGATTAAATGCGAGTTTTATCCAGAGAATCGAATCCGGGGAACTCCGCTCAGCTATAAAAGTATTCTACGAGCTTGGCAAAACCCAGATAACACAGATTATTTCCCTTCTCAAAGGCTCAAGAAGGGTTGATGTGGATACACAAATCAACTGGCATCACAGGAGGAGCCTGCTCAAGGCATTGTTCCCTGTGAATGTCCTTTCGCGCCATGCACGCTATGACCTTTCAGCAGGATATATCGAAAGGGCTACCCACAGCAACACCGATTTTGAAAAAGCCCGTTTTGAAGTCCCGGCACACCGCTGGATGGACCTCTCCGAAAGGGGATACGGTGTGAGCATTCTAAACAATGGGAAATACGGTCATGGTTGCCGTGATAACGTGATGGAATTAACTCTTTTGCGCTCACCGGTATTTCCACACTTTTTTGGTGATGAAGGTGAACACAGTTTCAGTTACAGCATTTATCCGCATAAAGGGGCTGACTTACTAATGGTTCAGCGAGAAGCAGAAGCTCTCAATAGACCTCTTATCACGGTTCTTGGCAAATCATCAATTACAAAGCCTTTCCTGAAAATCGAATCCGAAAGTATAAAATTACTTGCTCTCAAACATGGAGAAGAAGGCGGCATAGTAGTCAGGGTTGTTGAAACCCTTGGTGAACGTGGGAAAACGCGTTTGAAATTGCCCGGGAACTTTAAATTAAAAGAAGCTTGGCTTGCTAACATTCTCGAAGAACCCATTGAAAAGATAGGGCTTGTTGGTTCGATGATTGAACTCGCATATGAGCCCTTCAAAATATACACCCTTCTGCTGAAATAAGGAATTGTGAAAGGAATTTGATATGGCAAAAAAAGAATCCATAGTGATACTTCCATACGATGACCATTGGCCAGATATTTTTGCTTTAGAAAAAGAAAAGATTCAGAATGTTCTGGGGACGAATGTGCATATTGAACACATAGGTAGCACTTCCGTCCCCAGCCTTTGCGCCAAGCCCATAATAGATATAATGATTGGGATTTGTTCCATTGGTATGGCGAAAAAGTATATAAAAGACCTTGAAAAGCTTAATTATAGCTATTTCCCGGACTATGAGGCACTAATTCCTGAAAGAAGATATCTTGAGAAAAAGGGTTTTCACGTACACATGGTGGAAAAAAACGGTGACTTCTGGAAAAGGCATGTGTTTTTCAGGGACTTTCTTCGAGCACACGCTGATATCGCAAGAGAATACTGCGAAATTAAGAAAAAATTGGCGCGGAAATACAAGAATGAACGTGAAAAATACACAGAAGCCAAGGGACCTTTTATACAAAAAGTGCTGAAAAATATGTATGAAAAAGAAAAATCCAACAAGAAAAATAGAAAAGCAGAAATTTCTCCCCCTCAAAAGAAATGAGATATCTTGAATAAAAGACTCTTTAAAAACCTTCAAAATCCCCCTTGAAAGAAACTTCAATCTTTAGATTGAATAAAACCGAATAAAGGGGGGATTTTATGAAAAGTATAATCGCACTTGTGGTGATTTTGGTCAGCACGCTTGCTTTTGGCAGTTTTGTTGCCGGTCTTGGGGGACTCGGGCTTTCATACGGGATAACAGCCGGTATTACTTCGGACGATTTTACTTTCTTTGGTTATTCAGGACCAGCTTCTCTGTTTGCTGTAATAGGGACGGGAGTGGGAATCTTCGCAGATTTCACTCCATTCGAATTATTCGCGGGAACACTTTCAGAAAAGGAGTACCGCATTCTTCTCGGTGGTGGTGCAGGCATCCCTCTGGATCTTTTTGTGATTCCTGATTTAGGCCTTGGCGTTACCATAAAAACAATATGGGGAAAGTTCATTACGAAAGCAACAACGGGATTTGGACTCATGGGATTATATGCAGACGCTGTTGTGGGGTACACGTTCTAAATATTTGCATGCTAGGATTCAAATTTATAGTAAACGTTTGATTTTACTCTTTCAAATTCTTTTGATTTTAGGCCAGAAAGATTATAATGCGAATGACTATAACAGGAGGTGGATTTATGAAAAAGTTATTGGTAGTTTCTCTATTAGTGGTTGTTACAATGGCTTTTGGAGGTTATTTTGTAGGAATTGGAGATGCTGGAAACGCATATGGCATTACTGCCGGTATGACAATAGAGGATTTGTCTCTCTTTGGTTACAACGGTCACGGAACTCTCATGGCTGTGCTTGGCACAGGCGTGGGTGCAGCTGTAGATCTCACGCCCTTTGAACTCTATTCAGACATTTTTGGCGACAAGGAATACCGCATTTTGGTTGGTGCAGGTGCAGGTGGCTCTTTCAGCATACTTTCAACTGGTTTTAATATTGGCGCTGGTGTTACTTTTAAAGTTCTGTGGGGGGATCATTTCATTTCAAAAACAACAGTGGGGTTCGGACTGGGTGGCTTCTACTCTGACAGTATTCTTGGATACATTTTCTGAGTTGAGAAGAAGCACGGGCAGGGCTGAAAAGCCCTGCTTTTTACTCTGCATCAGGAGTTCTTAATCAATTCAATCAAACTTTGGGCAGCCAGGAGCGGACCGCTTTGTTCATAGCCATTTATCCCCAATTGGGTATATACTTCACCTATTTTTACTCCTGTTTTCATCATGGTCTCAATGTATTTACTCGCAATTTTGCTGTGCTTCTCTTTCCTTTGAATTGCCCCAAAGGGGTTGGCAAAGTAGCTATAAGTGAGTCCTTTTTCAGCGGTTGTTCCCTTTGCCATTCTTGCACCCTTTGAAAAAACTTCCAGTGCTTCTTCATGGTTATCGAAAAATCTCACTTTTTTATGTTCTTCAACTTTCTCATAATTGTTCGCGTACAAAAAGTAGTCGATTTTGGTAGGACGTATTATTTCATCGTAATTCGAATAGGGAACAATCACCCGGGCGTTAACAACATTTGGGTTCATGAAAATGCTTCTATCCATTGTGGAATACGCATAACCTGGTTGCAGGTCATCGAGCCGTACAAATGCCCCGGTTTCCGTTCCATAAGCGACAACTTCCCCAGATTGATTTATATCCAAAGAACCCATATCATCTATCAGGATGTTAACTTCTGAAACCTCTTCTTTTAGTTGATTTAAAGCGTCCAGAGTTTCTGACTTTCCCGCGCCGCTATCCCCTAAAAGCATGACATTGGCACTTTTGCCGTTGGTCAACCTTATGTGCGCGAGGGCTCCATGAATAGGTAATCTTCCTTCATCAATTGCCAGAAGATTGTGGATAGTCAAAATCATCTTCTTCATATAGCCAAAATAATCAATAGAAGGGTGATCTCCAACCAAACCTATATACATATCGTCCTCTTTGTATATGACCCCATTTATATCTCCGGGATTCTTGAAAAACTCGTCATCCATACCAAAGATGAAAATTCCATCTGGCTTTCTGTTCCTTATGTCGTCAAAATTGGCAATTTCAAAGAGGTTTCCGAGCCCTGCGGCGTGAGCAAGGTATTCCTTGTTGGTGACAACAAAGATCAATTTTTTACCCACGAATATGGGGAAAAGAAGCCAGTTTCGAGGCACGTCGATATCAATTTTGTGAAGTATCGGTTTATCAACGACTTTAAATAGACCTCGCCTTTTGTTGGAACGAGTGTAAAAAATCACTGGCGGCTCAAAAACGATACTCCAGACAAAATCTAGATCATATAGCCAGTCTGCTTTTTTTACCATGACATCCCGGTGGATCTCGGGACTATCAACAAGAAAGCTCACTTGAGCTCCACCAGGTTCCTGCCTTAAAATCTTCAAGCTCACATCGGAAATGTTGATCAATATTTGCCTGTATGTACTGAGAACAAGGCTTCTGAGTTCGGCGTTTGTATTTACCAGAACAGCTTGTTTGAATATCCTCTTGAGCCTCGCAGGGGTGTAAGTATCACGTCTGAGCATAAACCTGTGCTTGCTTCTCCATAGGTTGAACAATCTATCTACGAATTTAACAAGCAGTGTTTTTTTATCACTGAGCATTGGAAAAGAATAGCACCTCGAATTGTCGATTTCTTCTATGGTGTTGACCATAAGCGCAAGGAGCAACTGCACCATGGAGTCAAGATCATACTTCTCTTCAAAAACAGTCTCTTTGGGATTTTTTACAAAAAGCTCAAAAAGTGAACACAGCGAGGTTCTCTTTCGTTCCGAATCCTTTATGAGCTCGATTAGCAAAGAACGAAAAGTCTCTGAATTGAAAATCTGCGTAACGGCATTGTATGATATCTGCCCATCTATTACCACACTTCTCATAAAATCACCTCATTTAAAAACAATTAACTATTAAACCGCACTATTTAAATTTTACACCTTGCTTCAAATCCAGTCCATTCCCGGGACTTTCGGGAATAATCTGGTAAGGCTAACATGTGGTAGACTGCAAATATACCGGGTTAGCCGTTCTACACCAAAACCACAGCCTGCTGATGGTACGAGTCTTTCATCTTCTGCAATCTGCAGATACCATTTGAAATCCTCCAAACTCGTTCCTTTGTACTCCATTCGCTTAAGGATTTGCTCGTATTCATGTTCCCTTTCACCACCAGATAGCACTTCACCATAGCCTTGAGGTAAAATAAGATCCATGTCCAACAGAGTCCGTCCATCCTCAGAAAGTTTATCGTAAAATTCCCTGCCTTCTATGGGAATATCAATCAGCCAAAAGGGCTCGGTCGATTTTTCCGAGAGAATTTTCTCAAAATCCTTTCCATATGTTTGCAGTGCATCCAAGTATCTGACCTTTTTGAAGGGCATTGTAGGAATTTTAACACTGGAGCCGAGACATTCAAGCTCTTCGCGGCATTTCTGTTTTACCCCGGAAATAACGTATAACAGCAACCTTTCAATTAAATCCATAACATCTTCGCGCTTTGCTCCTTTCATTTCAAGGTCGATTTGTGTGAATTCGAAGAGATGGCGGCCACTATCTTTCTTCTCCTCAGTTTCAAGACGGATATTGGGAGAGACAATGAAAATTCTTTCAAAGGCAGTTACCGCAAGCTGTTTGTGGAAAATCATCGATTGGGTTAATTGATACACAGTGCCATAGTAATTAAATCTCACGTTAAAAACCTCATGGTTCAGTGGATCGGTTAAGGGGGACACTATTGTAGGCAAAAGTTCGATAAATCCCTGCTCCCTTAAAAATTCCGTGGCATATGCTATCACTCTGGCTTTGACTTTCACTGCATTTTTTACAACTGGATCCTCAAGATGTGGGATAATACTTTTCATGATTTTTTTGCTCTTTTCCATAAGATCACTCCTTATAAAAAAATAAGGCCGATGGAAATCCATCGGCCGGTACCTTTAAAATGCTCTATGCAAAGGCAAAACCGACCGATCCCGGTCCGTTATTATTGTTATTATTGAGATTTATGATTACCAACAAATTCATAAAACTCATCCCTTCAAAATACGTTTTGACCATGATACCACAACCTAGTATGAAATTCCAAATTCAAAAATTCGTTTTTTCTTCTGCGAGAATTCAACCCTTTTGAACAATTTCTTATCCACAAATCAAATTTTTGGATTATTATACAAAAACTATTGAATTCTATATAAATATTTCCTATTCCTAAAAAACTATTCAAAATCCATGGTTCGCACGTTTCCTCGTCTATAAGCACCTTACAGAGATTATGTTACACTATCCCATCAAAAAGCAAATCATGATTTTTAAGTTATACCTTAAAATTTTTAATTTACCCCTTGACATCTTCAAGTTATATGTGATATATTATGAATGTCAAAGAAGATAACTTCAAAGAGGGGGTCGAAATGATGAAAAGAAGAAAGAATTTCAAAGAGATAGACAGGGAACTCGAATTGAGAAAAGAAATTGTATTGCAGAGCATTTACAGCCAACCCGCTGGCTTTTGAGAGCAAAAGGGAGGTGCGGATACGATGAAAAAGAGAAAGAATTTATCACAGATTGACAGGGAAATCGAACTAATAAAAGAAAAAGTGTTGAAGAGAATGTTTAGCCAACCACGGGGGTTTTGAACCAGTATTAGGAGGTGAAACCCATGATGAAAAACAAAGAAAAGAGAATTCACTACAAAGAAATCGATGATAGGCTCGAAAAAATAAAGGTAGATTTGCTCTCACAGTTGCATTACAGATTCTGACTCAATGAAAAAAGCGCCCCATTGTGGGGCGCTTTCTCTACGCTTGAACCAGTTTAAAGTTTACTGTAAACTTCTTCGCCTTTGAAAAGGGTTTTTAAAACACTGAGTTGTTCGTCAAGCACAACGAGATTTGCGATATACCCTTCCTTTATCCTTCCAAGCTTACCAACATCCAGATTTTTGAGGGCATTGTACGAAGAAACCTTTGAAAGCTCCACAAGGCCGCATCCGGTAAAATTCTTGAAATTCTTGATTGCGTCGTTGAATAGCAAAGTGCTTCCGGCAATCGAACCATTGCTCGTAAGCTTGCACTTGCCATCGATAACTTCCACTTCAAGTCCTCCAAGGTTATAGACCCCATCTTCAAGGCCGGCAGCTGATATGGAATCAGTTATAAGCATTATCTTATCTGCACCTTTAACCTTGTACACTAAATCCACGAATTCTGGCACTGAATGTATACCATCAACTATCATTTCAAGATTGAAATCAAGATAAAGCCCGGCTCCTGTTCCTCCCAACTCTCTATGATGAACTGGGGTCAGGGCATTTGGGAAATGAGTAACTCTTCTAACACCCATTTCGAATGCCACTTTCATCGCTTCATAGGTTGCGCCGGAATGGCCTATGCTAACTTCTATGTTTCTACGTTTTGCCACTTTCAACAGCTTTTCAAATCCCTTGACCTCAGGAGCAGCAGTAATCAGCTTTACAGGGGCTTTCAAAACGACTTCATGCCTTTCGGTAAAGGGATAGATGAAATCCGGGTTTTGAGCCCCTTTCTTCTCAGAATTTATAAAAGGCCCTTCAAGATGCAGCCCGGCGATAGAGAGCGGTAATTGTGACAGGTTCTGCATAACTTCCTGCAAATTTTCCAGGCTCGCTGAAACTGTTGTGGGCAAAAAAGTAGTAACCCCCTGCTGAAAGTTCATCTCCGCCCATTTTCCAAAGTCCTGTGGGCTTGCAGACATTGCATCAATTCCACGCTGTCCATGTGTATGAAGATCGACAAAGCCTGGCATTACAATCACTTCTGGCGTGCAGCTAAAACGCCTTATTTCCGCTATTTTTTCATCTCCAATTGTTACAGACCCCGTGTATTCTCCATCAACAGGATCTACTATTAAAGCTTTTTCAAGTTCCATCACGGTATCACCTGCCCAATTAGCGATATAAAGGAAATTACCTAGAAGTTGAAGCTTGAAAAATCACGTTGTGAAGCCTTCTTCTGATACTCTGCATCATCGGGATGGTAGAGCGCCGCTTCAATCTTGTTCGATTGCTCAGAAATATCACCCTAAGTCCGCTTTTGGGTTCCACCCAAATCGAGGTGCCGGTAAAGCCAGTATGGCCATATGCAACCCTATCTATTATGTCACCTGAACTGCCAAAAAAATCAGGTACACGCCAACCAAGATGTGTTTTGACACCTTTAAATTCAACTACTTCATGGGTAA
>QNAR01000047.1 GCA_003643975.1 Thermotogae bacterium
ATCATGACTCCAAATGATAGGCAAGGTGGTTTCGAAAGCCCTTAAATAAAAACGGGAGCTTCCGCTCCCGTTTTATGTTGCTGGAATAACCAAAATTGCTGACCAGTATTTCAGGTGAAGGAGGGGTAGCTTTATTTTATCGCCAATTATTTCTCCTTTTATTTCCTGCGGCGCGATATAACCATCGGGTGATATGAAGTAAAAATGTGAGTTTTCAGGGATAAGGCTTTTTGGAAGGTTTATAGTCAGGTTAGAATATTCTGCAGGTGCTCGTTGTTTGTGCCTCCATAATGAACTTCTTGCATTCATCAAATTTACAAAGTTAATCATCAAACCTTGTTCTGAATTTTTAACAGTAACCCAAATCTTTCCTTTTTTTGGGCTGGTTGAATAGCTTTCTTCAAAATGCACATCAGATAATTCGTCAAATGTGCCGTTCAAGAAATCCTCATATCTAACTTGAAAATCGTAATAAGCCTTTAGGGCATCAAGAACTTTCATATCTATGACATCTGCGCCCGGAAAATAAGGGCCGGAAAGTATGCGCATGATTTCTCCAATTTCAAGCCTTCTGCCTCCACTTATGGCAATGACTGAATCGGCTAAAAATATGCTGTGTTTCTTTATACCTTCAAGATAAGCCGCCAGAATTACAGGCTTGCCACCACTTCTTTCTTTAGCATCCGTTATCATCTTGTAGAGGTCTTCATATGTATTACAGCTTTCCCATGGCTCGATATAAACTGCATCAGCTTCTGCTTTGTCTTGAATTTTATTCGGCCAGTTGTTCACATAATTGAAAATGACAGGTCTGTTTGTTTCTTCTTTTAGCAAGTTTATGAATTCCAAAAATCCTTGAGATGTTCTATATGGAATGTATTTCCCATCTTTTAATATATAGGAAGTGAGGTCTTTTGGATATCCATATTGGTCAAGATGTATCCCATCAAATCCGAATTCAATGGTCTTTTTACACTCGCCTATGAGAAATCTCGTCCAGCTTGAATCTTCCAACGTATTTGTTATCAATATCTTTTTGTAAAAATCTACGGGAGTCCAGCTGCCACCATCTTTTTTATAAAGAAGCCATTCCGGGTGTTGCTTTCCGAGTTCACTGTTACATGCATAAAGTGCAACGTAAGCCATAGAGGCGATATTCCGTTTGTGACCTTCCTTTATTAAATCCTTTAGTGTAGTGTTGGATATTTTTCTTACCCTTTGCCAGGCATCTTTGTATTCATCGCCTTCATCATACACGAGTTTCCCATAATCATACATCCAATCGTAGTACTGAAGACCGTTTATGTGGAATTGCACAAGATAATTCATCGTTTTCTCAATATCATAACGCTCAGGAAAGAAATCAGTAAGGAATCCATATCTTGGCGAATCTGTCCAATTGTTCAACACCGAAAATCCTCTGCTGATGCTTTCATCGGCTAATCTTATATCTATTCCATATCCTCCAGTCTCCTGGGGTACATCTAATTTTATTGTTCCAGTAGTACTCCCGCTCTTGCAAAGGATTGGCGTTACTCCACGAGAAATTTTGAGTTCATATTCAACGGGGTTATCAAGTCCTTCGATAAACAATATCATTTTGCTTCCAGGGGCGTAAAAGGCTTTATCAAAATTCAACTTCACAATAGCACCTCCAAAGCAAGAGAGTAAAATAACAACTAATAGAAAGCAAACTCGTTCTTTCTTCATACTTTGCCCTCCAGATCGAGCAGCAATTCCAGATAGTTGGCATGAGACCACAACAGAGGTCTGGCTATCTCTCCCCAGAGCTCAACCCATTCAGGATATTTCGCGCTATCTATCAGGTATTCAGGTACCTGCTCCGGGAGCCCTTTGTCATTGAAATGGCTTTCTATCCATTTTTTTATTATTTTTGCTTTTTCAAGCTCCCCACTTCTAACATAATACTGAGCAAGAGTTGCTGAAAGCAAAATCCAGCTTCCTCCACCAAAATAGGTATCTGTGGAGTAACGTTTAACTCCACCGTTTACATACAGTCTATTTTCAATTGACTTCACAGTGTTAACCATCACCGGGTTATCGATGGGAAAGAGTTCAAAGGGAACTGCCCCCCAGATAAGGCTTGCATCGACATCACTGCTTAGAGTTGATTTCTTCAGCCTATTACATTCCATGAGTTCTTTTTCAATAAAACTCATAATTTCTATCCACCCGGTTTCTCTGTGAAGAATCTTCTCTGCCGCTCGTAGCCCAGCAGCTATTGAAAAGAGCGTAGAAGTATGAATCCCTCCAGGATTTTCTTCCCAGACATCGTAGCAGGGGATTCTCCAAACCTTTATCAAGTATTTTGAGAGCAGTTCAATGAGTCCTCTGTTTTCATCTATTAAATCTTGTGGAGCATATTTCTCAACAGCCCAAAGAAAGGTTCCATAACCATCGCTTTGCCCATTTGGCCAGTCATCTGATGTTAGAGTCCCATCAAGGTTATACCGTGTTGGAAGCAGGTCATTGTGGGTTATAAAGTCATTCGAGGTAGCGAGGAGCTTTTCAATTCTTGGTTTTTGACCCGCAATTATCTGGAATCCCCATCTGAAAAACTTTTCAGCTGATTCCATATTCCCTGCTCTGGCCATTGCAGCTGCTATAAACGAGCCGTCTCGAAACCAGCAATATCCGTATTGGGAAAAATTTGGTGACGCAATATATGCGCCTTGTGGAGATTGATTGGTGTGTATTATTTGAATGGAATACTCTGAGAAATCCATTATATTTTCAAACCCCCTTCAGCGACAGCTTTTACAAAATATTTTTGGAACATAAAATAGATGATAAGCACCGGCAAAATGGCGATAATTGTGCCTGCAAAGAGCAAATGCCATTGTACTCCGTGTTGGGCTCTGAAACCCAGTATCCCAATTGGAAGGGTCCAATCACGTTTATCTCTTAAAATGAGAGATGGCCAGAAATAATCATCCCAAACCCCCAAGAATGACATAATAACCAACGTTGCCAAAGCCGGCCTGGCAAGCGGCATGGCTATATGCCAGTACGTCTTGAATATGCCACAACCATCCAGTTCTGCCGCTTCTTCAAGCTCTCTGGGTATGCTTTCAAAAAAACCTCTCAAAAAGAACGCGTTGAAGGCTATCCCTCCAAT
This sequence comes from Thermotogae bacterium, assembly GCA_003643975.1. Taxonomy (GTDB): domain Bacteria; phylum Thermotogota; class Thermotogae; order Petrotogales; family Kosmotogaceae; genus Kosmotoga_B. Next base: position 3,140 of record QNAR01000047.1, read on the forward strand.
CCCACTTGTTAGGACAATTGTAAGGGGATTGTCCATGAAAAAGGGGACTTTCCTTATCATGTCGAATTGAGGAATTATCAGCAATAAGCCCGGAACAGCCAGAGTTGCAATGAGCACAGAAAACCAGAGCTCTTTTCCGGGAAATTTAAACCGCGCAAAACCATAGGCGGTTAACGAAGAGAGAAAAACGTTCAATAGAACTGCAGGTAACGTGATTTTCAAAGAGTTCAAAAAGTAGAGTTTGAAATCGGCTTCTACCCAAACTGTCTTGTAATTCTCAAAAGTTGCGGGTTTTGGTATCATCTGTGGTGGTACTGTGAAGATGTAGGCGGATTCTTTTAGTGAAGTCACCACCATATAATAAAAGGGAAAACACATGATAATTGCACCAATAAAGAGAAGCGTATAGATAATCAGATCCATTATTTTCTTTTTCATGATCAACACCTCAGTAAATCTCTCTCTTAAAGAGTTTTCGCTGAATTTGGGCAATAGTGAAAACTATCAAGAAAAATATCACAGCTATTGCTGCACCATACCCAAAATGGAAGTAATCAAAGGCTTCTTTAAACATATAACTACTCAAGACCTGTGTTGAATTCCGGGGGCCACCACCGGTTATCACGTAAACAGAGAGAAAAACGTTGAATCCTCCAATTGTCAGCATAACTGTTTGGAATGCTATTACCGGTCGTAACATTGGAATCGTAATCTTCCTGAGTAGCATCCAGCCATTAGCCCCATCAATTCTCGCCGCTTCATATAATTGTTTGGGTATCCCTTGAAGCCCGGCAAGAAAGATGAGCATACTCCAACCTATGCCTTTCCAGATACCAAGCACGTAGATTGGTATCATTGCGGTATTTTCCTGCGCCAGCCATCTGATATCTCTGTTAATCAGGTGAAGCAAGTCTTTCAACAGATAATTCACTAGTCCACCACGTGTAGCAAAGAGATATTGAAAAAGCACCGAAACTACTACCCAGGAGGTTATAACTGGCAAATAGTAAAGTAGTCTAAAAAACGTTTGGCCTTTCAATCCTCTTGTAAGCAAAACCGCGATAAGAAGGCCTATGATCATCTGGCCCGGCACAGTTACGATCACATATTTAAGCGTGTTAATCAAAGCAGTATAAAATTTGTCATCGTGAAAGAGCTTCACGTAATTGGATAATCCAACGAACTCATTTGGAATTCTCGGATTGATATTCCATTTGTAGAGGCTCATCAGGAAACTCTTGATTATTGGATAAAGTGTCCATATGAGATAGCTGAGAAGCCCGGGAAGTACAAAGAGAAATCCAGCCCATTTTCGTCTCACTTCACGTTTCACTGAAGACACTCCTTAAAAAGAGGGGAGGTGCTCTCCCCTCTTAAATTGTGAATAAACGAATCATTCAAACTCTGATAAGACTTCTTCGATATCCATCGCTGCTTCCCAAAGAGCAAAATCGGGATTATAATCTGCAACAATAGCATTTTGCCATGCGAGGTCCATTATATCGTTGATCTGATTCCATCCAGGATGTGGTGAACGAGCTACGGCTGTTTCGAGCTGTTTCATGAAAGTATGGAAGTATGGATGGTTTTGAATAATAGGGTCTTCAACAAGGTCTTTTCTTACAGGCATCTGGCTTACTTCAACAAAAGCCTTCTGAACTTCATAGGAAGTCATATATTTCGCAAATTCCCATGCGGCTTCTTTGTGCTCTGAGAAAGCAGAAATGACTATATCTTCTCCGCCTACTACCGATTTTGAACCACCTTTGCCTGCCGGGAAAAGCGCGAAGTTAATTTCAGCATCAGGATACTGTCCCTTGATAATTGGCCAACTCCAGGGTCCAGCAATAATCATAGCATAAACATCTTCGGCATATCCTTCAAAAGTCCCTATTCCTCCACCACCGACAACAGTATCGGCGATGTATCCGTCATAATAAAGGTCTTTGAAGGTTTCTAAAGCCTTGATGCTTTCATCGGAATTAACATAGCCTTCAGCTTTGGAATTCGTTGGATCGAGGATATAACCGCCAAAGGAGTAAATCCATGGTATGGAGTTCCATGGACCCAACCCGTAATCTGCATATCCCCATTGATCAGTCTGGCCATCACCGTCTTTGTCCTTCGTGAGGAGCTTAATGTCATTCACAAATTCTTCCATCGTTTCAGGTGGACCATCTAAGCCAGCCTCTTCAAAGAGTTTTTTATTCCATAGGAGGACACGGGTATTTGTATCCAGAGGCAAGCCGTAGTAGTTGCCATTCCAATAGCATGTGGAAAGAGGTCCAGGAAGGAATTGATCTTTCAGCTTGTTGAATTCGTTCGGGAAAGCCTTATTCAAAGGCAGCAAAACTTCAATGTCACCAAATTGTGGAACCCAAATGATATCCATTCTGATCACGTCGGCGAGTTCCCCGGTTGCCGTACTAACAATCAACCTTTGTCTCATGTCATCGTAGTTGACCTGTGTTTCGACGACCTTTATGTCTGGATGGAGCTTTTCAAATTCTGGGATGATTTTCTCGGTCAGGAGCTTATACTCCCCAGAATTGGTGCTATACGTATGCCAGAACGTTATTTCTTCGACACCAAACACCGCAACAACAACTACCATAAGTGCCAGTACAAGAAATATCTTCTTCATACAAACCTCCCCTTTTCTATTTTTGAGAAACCCTGAAAAGTTTCTCATCCATTAGGTTATAAACCGAACCCAAAGCCCAGCTTTCTTCGCCAAGACCATCAACCTCAAAGACCACATTATCGCCTAATCGCCCAAAGGCATTTTTTACAGCGAATTGTATGGATTCATTGAGAAAATGGTCTCTAAATTCGAGTGCTTCGCCACCAATAAGCAGATAATCTGGAGCAAGCATATTGATAATGTTCTTCATAGCAATACCAACAAGCTGGGCATACTCACCAAAAACACGCATAAATGTTTTTTGGTCAAGGGCTTTAGCCTCGCGAAGGTATTCGATTTCTGAACTTTCTGACTGCTTCACGGATTTGTATAATTCTTTTAGATGCATGTTTTTAGTCGAAACAGCAACTTTTTTCACAAGAGCACCGAAAGAGGCTTCCGCTTCAAGGCATCCTTTGCTTCCACAAGTACAGGTTGCTCCGTCTTTTACCACTGTCATATGCCCGATTTCACCTACGCCACCTTTTGCTGTATGAATTTTTCCATCGATAATCAAAGCACCACCAATACCAACCCCGAGAGTTATCACAACAGCATTTGAATATTCTCCCGCTTTTCCAAGCCACAAATGGCTCATCGCAAAAGAATCAACGTCGTTCATCACAAGCACTTCGCATCCAAAAGCTTTTTTGAGCATTTCAGCGATATGCACATCACGCCAGCCAAGCAAAAAGGAATCCCTTACTATACCCTCTTTTGAATCAACAACACCAGAAACAGCAACTCCAATACCAAGTAATTGTCCATTTCTCTTTGCGCTGCATTCACCCCAGCATCTTTTTATTACATCAATTATCGATATAGGGTCAGATACTTCTGTTTCACATCTTTGGTTCTCAAGCATCTTCCCCGTGAAATCAGTGATCACAAGCTCAACATAACCGACGCCAATTTTCACTCCAAGAAACTGTCCATACTGTGGATTGAGTGAAAGCAATATGGGCTTTCGACCGCCTGAAGATTTGGCCGAGCCGGCTTCAAGCACCATTCCCTGAGAAATTAGCTCCGCCGTTATCTTTGTTACAGCGGCAGGGCTTAACCCTGTTTTTTTTGCTATCGAAGCCCTATCGATTTTTCTGTTGTTATAAATAGTCCTCAATATGAGCTTTTCGTTTATCTCTTTGATTAAGTATTTTGAACCCCTTCTTTTCATCTTATCACTTTCTTTCTTCAGTGAATTAACTAAGTTCATTATAAAACTTTTTCCCCTCAAAGCAAGACAGGGTAGGCAAATGTTATTTGTGGTTACGAGTAATTATCTGCTAATATGCAAAGATATCTTTGTATTTCTACGAAAGAGGTTAAAGAAAAAAACAGATTGTGTTTTGCAACACCCGGTTTTTGAAGATTTTTTAGAAAATGCCGGTTCAGAGTTTCAATTCGAAATTTTCCAGAAGCTCAAGCGATTGCAGGTTTTCTTTAAGGTGCTCAACAGAAGCGGCTTTTGGTATAGTAACCACTCTTTCCTTTGAAAGGAGCCAGGCGAGCATTATTTGGTAAATCGAGACGTTGTATTTTCTGGAAGCTTATTCGAGAATGTTTTTCACGTTTTCTGAAACCACTTTTCTCCTCAATGGTGAATAAGCGGTCAGAGTTATATCGTTTTTCTGACAAAAGGGCAAAAGCTCCTTTTCCGGTTCCCTGTCTTCGATGTTGTATAAAACTTGATTGCAGACTATTGGCTCAGAGGATACTGCTATGGCACTTTTTAACTGGTTTGTGTTGAAATTTGAAACTCCTATATGCCTTATAAATCCGAGTTTTTTCATTTCTGCCATGGCACTTAATGATTCCTTCAGCGGAAGATCGGGATTGTACCAGTGTATCAGATAAAGATCTATGTAGTCAGTATTAAGCCTTTTCAGACTTCCTTTCAACGCTTTTGGCAGGTCTTTTGATGATAGATGGGTAGGCCATACTTTTGATACGATAAATAGCTTTTCCCTTGCAAAAGATTGTATGGCTTCTCCAATCAGTTCTTCAGTGTGACCCGCCGCGTAATATTCTGCTGTATCAATGTGGGTATATCCCATTTCGATAGCTTCTTCAAGCAATGCTATTGTTTGTTTATCTCTTGAGTGATCTGGTGCTTCATAACCGCCTATCCCCCATGTTCCAAGACCAAGAGCGGGTATATTTTCACCGGTGCTTCCAAGTTCCTTAAATATCATTTCTTTCACCCCTCAAAATCTGTTTATGAAATTATATTCCCTATGTACCCTTTTTGCCAAATATTCTTATCCACCCCGTGTACAATCTAATTAGCCCGCAACAATTGGAGGGATATCATGAGAACGGAAATGGAAGTAATTAAAGAAATATTGGAATGGGCAAAAAGGCAAGAAAAGGTCAGAGCTGTGTTGTTAACGGGCTCAAGGGCAAATCCAGGAGCTTTTACGGATATCCTCTCTGATTATGATGTAATCTTTGTGGTAAACGACTTGCCTGAGTATGCAGGTGATGATTCATGGGTTTCAAAATTCGGGGAGGTGATAACTTCTTTCAAAGACGAATTCATTGGGAAGGAACACGGTAATATAAAAACCTACACCCGACTGATGCAATACAGTGATGGTATCAGGATAGATTTCAGCCTCTGGCCGATTGAGCTCTTAGAGCTCATTTCAGAAACGAAAACACTTCCTGATTCTTTGGATATAGGATATAAAGTCCTGCTGGACAAAGACAGATTGACTAAAGAATTGAAACCTCCAACTCACAGGGCATATGATATTTCACCGCCAACAGAAGCAGAATTCCTCACACAAGTTAGGGAATTTTGGTGGGATATCACATACGTCCCCAAAGCTCTCTGGCGCGATGAATTGTTTTTCGCTAAATACATGATGGAGCACATAAGGTTTGGATTCTTTGAAAAAGTGCTCAATTGGTATATCGGAATGAGACACAACTGGAGTGTAAACCCCGGAAAACACGGCAGGTGGTACAAGCACTATCTTGAGCCTGAATTGTACGAAAGGCTTGAAAAAACTTTTTTCGGCTCAGAGCTTAAGGAAAATTTGGATGCAATGTTTCAGCTGATAGAGCTTTTTCGCTATTTCGGAATTGAACTGGCAAAGTCCCTTGGGTACAATTATTCGATGCACCTGGATGAAAAGGTGTCAAAATATATTACAGCAATTGAAAAACTGAGCAGAAATGCCAAAGAAAGATCTGCTGGTTTTTAGATTACTCTGGTACACGCGCAATTACTCTGGCAATAGATGAATCGGCTTTTATTCTCAACGGAAGAGCTATCACTTCAAAGATATTTACATCAATCAATTTGTCGAGATTTGTCAAATTTTCCGCGATGAGCACACCGCCAGAAAAGAGTATCCTG
>QNAR01000048.1 GCA_003643975.1 Thermotogae bacterium
AACCCGTTCTTTAATACCCTAGGCCCTGTTTCATAGTCGATTGCGCTAGCAGTTCAAGGCAACCGCGGAGCGGTTCAGGGCAACTCCGTAGGAGTTCAGAGCAATTGCGTTAGCAATTCATAGCGCGTTTTAGTAACAAGGGTCTTGGGTCTGGTCTTTACTAAGCCCTAAACCCGTTCTTTAATACCCTAGACCCTGTTCCATAGTAGATTGCGCTAGCAGTTCAAGGCAACCGCGGAGCGGTTCAGGGCAACTCCGTAGGAGTTCAGAGCAATTGCGTTAGCAATTCATAGCGCGTTTTAGCAACACGGGTCTTGGGTCTTGGTATAGTTTTTTCTAAACCCTAAACCCGTTCTTTAATACCCTAGACCCGATTCTTAACACCCTAGACCCTTATAAATGCGGTTCTTGAATATCAACTCTTATTTGTCTTTTAGTTTACTCAACTGGAATTCCTTTGGTTTCTTTTCCGACTATAAGGGCAAAAGTTGCTGATATAATTGTTAAGATTGCCATGGGAATCATAACTAAGGTTATTGAATTTGTTTTATCCATGACAAAAGCTGTATAGTATGGAGCCAATATACCAGCTATTCTTGCCATGACACCAGCAGCACCATTTCCCAATGCCCGCATTTTAGTGGGATATAATTCTGGAGTATAGGCATACACCATGCCCCACGCACCCAAACAGAAAACAGAAATTATTACACTGGAAAACAGTAATGCTATCTGTGAAGCTATGCTTGCCATAAGAAGCGCTGAGAAAGCGGTCCCTATAAAAAAGAAAGCTGTGCTTTTTTTTCTGCCAATTTTCTCTATAAGGTAAGCTGCGAGCAGATATCCCGGTAATTGCATGACAAGCATAAAAAACGTATACCAAAGCGAACTTTGTGGTGTTATTCCTTTTGAGCTGAATATTTTAGGTGCCCAGACAAAAAGTCCATAATAAACAAAACTCACGCTAAACCATAGTGTCCATATCATAATGGTTTGCGATAAATATTCTCTGTTAAACAAACTCAAGAATGGTACTTTTACATGCTTGGTGATTTCTATTTCTTCAGATACTTTGTTTCCAAGAACCTTTTCTAATCCTTCTTTGCCTTTTTTCAAATAGGCTATTTTTGGACTTTCAGGAAGTAGCAGAACAATAATCAGTAATGAAATAGATATTATTGATAATCCATAGTAAGACCAGCGCCAACCAAGCGTGTTTAACGTTAGAACGGTGAAAAGCCCCATAAGAATGCTACCAATAGCCCAGCTCGATTCGAGAAGGGTGAGAAATCTCCCGCGAATACGAATGGCAGTAAATTCAGTGAGGTATGCATTGACAACAGGGAGCAAACCACCATAGCCAATACCGGAAATAAGTCGGAAAGTAATAAATGTCTCATGTGTTTTAGCATTACCAGTTAGAAGTGTAAAAATAGCCCCGATAACCAGATAAGAGATATTTGCCCACTTTCTACCAAAGAGATCACTAAAAAGGCCCGAACTAAAAGCGCCTATCAGCATGCCTATAAAAACTGAACTTGCAATAGTTCCTTTCACAGCTATTGCATCGGGCAGTTCTTTGAGAATATCTGGGAGCGTCAAAGATAGAACCATTACCCCGGCAGCGACAAACATCCATTCGAGAGAAGTGAAAAAAAGCATAAAAACTTGTTTTTTGGTAGGTACATATTTCTCCACAACCCTATCAATATTCACCATAGCACCTCCAATGTAAATAGCTGTATATTTACTGTATTTACAGTATATGGCAATTGAAAAGCCCCGCATTCGCAGGGCTAGAGTCAGGGGATGGACTGGTGGCGAGGGACGGAATCGAACCGTCGACACATGGATTTTCAGTCCACTGCTCTACCATCTGAGCTACCTCGCCATCCCATCTGGTGGAAGCGACAGGGTTCGAACCTGTGGCCTCTTGCTTGTAAGGCAAGCGCTCTCCCACTGAGCTACGCTTCCACCCATGGCGCCCCCAAGGGGATTTGAACCCCTGCCGCCGGCTTGAAAGGCCAGTGTCCTAGACCGCTAGACGATGGGGGCCAGAACATCGTTAATTATCATACACTATAAATCCCTAATGGTCAAGAGGGAACCAGCGTGTTCACTATTTTGAAACTTTATCGGTAAAAAGCATTGTGAGCGAATATCGTCATCTTGGGCTCGTTGATTCTTGGCCTCGGCTTTTAAAGCACTTTTTACACCCTGGATGTGTTCGACAGAAAACGGTGTTTGGAGTCTAGCAATTAGAGTTTGGATGTTCTTCCACCTAGTTCTCGAATTCTCAGCTCTTTACTTTAGAAGCACTTTCTATACCCTAGACTCAGGCTTTACAGGCAGAGATTAAGCTGTTTTCCGTTTAAACGTGATAGAAATAAGTACGATTACCCCAGTAGCTGCGAACCCCATAAAACCCATGATTCTAAAACCAGCCAATGTATTAAAAAATTCTATAAGGTACCCACCAACTATTGAACCAAGAATGTATGTCAATCCAGAACTTACTAGCCAAAAGAGGCTTTGAGCATTGACTAGATATTTTTCTGGTAATTTAAAGTGGATATAATTGAAAAGAGCATAATACATTAATATGTAAGTTAAACCATGAAGGCTTTCTATCAGAAATAGTGCCATCATTTCTGTAACATAGGTGATCAATAATACCCTTAAAGCACTTGCGAATATACCCGTTATGAGAACATTGAAATTTCCCATCTTTTTTATAATTCGTTCTGCGAAAAACAAGAAAGGAACTTCCGTGAACGCCATAAATGCATAAATCAATCCCACAAATGATTTATCGTAACCTAGTTGTCGCGAGAGAACCGGGAAAAAAGTGTTATGGAAACTCCCGAGAGTAATCCCAAAAGTCATACCGATGATCATTATAACAAAAGTAAATAAGTTTCCGTTGCGGACAGAACTTACATTGAGCTTTTTGTTTTCTGTGCCTTTTCCAGTCAGTGTTACATTTATTACAAAGGGGGCAAGAAAAAGGCTAATCGATGTTACTATGAAATACCAGATAAACCCCCATTTCACAAGCCCGCTTAAAAGTAATGCAGTTATCGCAAACCCAACGGTACCAAATAACCTGATTCTTCCAAAAGCACCGCCGTGTTTCTTAACTGAAACCATCATCAGCGAATCGCCAAGGGGGACAACGGCTGAAAAGAAAAATGAGAACGCCGCAACAGCAATAAGTCCAAAAATGAAATTTTTTGATAGATATACCAACCAGAACAAAAAACCAGATGAGATGGAAACAATTGTGAAAGCATTCTTATCTGTAATTTTTGAACCTATTCTGAACCACAATGGGTTGGATACCAAAGCAAAAACAGGAATCATAGCCATTAGATAGCCAATTTCTATTGGGCTAAAACCAGCGATATCAAAAAATTGCCCTAACATATTTCTTGCAGCAAGGCTGGAATATGTAAGTGCTTCAAAGAAAAAATTCCAAATAGGCAAATCAAACTCCTTTTTGTAAAAAAGATCTATCCGCAAATGTCTTCATGCTTTTTGTGAAAATTTACTGCTAAAATGCCCCACCTCCACCTCCACCAGAGCCTCCACCAACACCTCCTGCTCCACCACTGCTTGAACTCGATGAGGAAGCTACCGCTGTTGACGCAACTGACCCAAAATCTCTTGATATGTACAGCCCATAAGGATAATACATATACATATGCCCTCCTTCTCTTTTCCACAACTCTTCGGGAATGATTTTACTCATATGTTTTCTGACTTCCTCAGCAATGCCAAGAGCCGTCGCATAAACTAAATATTCTTCCCAAAGAATCACAGAAGAAGGAGGGTATTCAGAAAGCAAAGAATAATCTTTCAAGTAGTTTTCGAAGTTTTTCCATTTCAGATAGTATTCTCTCCCTGTTTTTGTCCACCTTCCGAAAACGTCAACAGGAAGAAAGAGAACAATAGCGCCTGTTATACAAAATATTCCATATATGTATTTTGTAAATGTAGATAGAAATCCGATCTCGTAAGAATTTGAAATGGTGAACAATGCGATGAAAGAGATGAAAATCAGGAAAATTGAATATAATTTTGAAAGCCCGGCACCAGCACTCAATAAATATTTTCTCTCTTTTACTTTGCCTTTGATTAAGCTCTTCCAGGCGTTTAACTCTTGCGTGAACTGCTTTGCCTCTTTTTGGCTTCTCCGAAATCTCCTTTTTAGTTCGTCAAAATCGAATATTTTCTGGTCTCCAATGTTGGCAACATATTTTGCAAAGAAAGAAAGCAGCTGCCTTTCAGTATCGGCCAAATCATTTCCTGTGGTTCTCTTGATGATTATTCCTTCCACTTTTTCTTTCTTTGGGTTTACATTGAAATCCACGTATCCTCTTCTGTAAAGGTTCAGTATGCAAGCTCCGAGTCCATCGTTGTCAACACCCATGCAAAGTTTTTTCACAACGGCATTGACAAGCTCTGGTTCATCTTTTGAAGGCAATTCCCGTTCGTAATAAGCATTATAATTAATGTTGTGCTCCCTTCCCATGAAATAAAAGAGAAGAAAGAAAACGACTATTGTGAGTACAGCAAGAATAATTGGGAGTTGATATTTCCAGAAATCCACTTTTTGCTCGAATGATTCTTCAATGTTCCTTATATCTTCTAAATCGAAATTTCCCGATTTGGCATTTTCAAAAAAGCCTTCCGGGAACAAAAAGCGAACTTCTCCAAAGGTATGAGAAGGCATGTTTTTCACTTCAAAGATGTATTGATTGCCTTCATTTGTTGGTTTCACAGGTGGGTGAGAGTAAATTTGTATTGGCTTTAACTGATCTGGAAAAATAAAAACAGCTGTTAAATCTTTAACTGGTTGTCCCCATCCTTCTCCCCAGTATTTTCTGAAAATCTGCGATATGTCATTCCCCTTTTGCACAATTCCTTCAACTTTGTAAGTAATGTGAAGTGTAACCAGATCCCCTCCTTTTGAAGGGTTACGGGGAGAACCATTGTAAGGAACAAGCCAAACCTTCAAATCTATTGAATTCTTCGTGCTGTAATTTTCTATTTTAGTGTAATCCATTCCTTCTGTCCAAACCTTCAAGTCGCTATACTCTACCCAATCAGAAGGAACTTTGCGAATTAACCCTCTGTAAGGTTTTACAAGACGATATTCTATTTTCTCGTGTACCTGCATAGTTCCGTCTTCCAATACCCTGTGTTCTATTTCCGCTTTTTCCAGGCGGTAAATTGAGTTAAAATCAGTCCCACCAACGATGATACTAACTATAAACCATACAGCTAATGCAATTGCACCAATGATAATGCTCCGTATAATCGTTTTTCTCATTGCCCCACCTCCATCATTATTTTACACTGCATGGGCTTCATTCAGTCGGTTTAGGTTGTGCTAAGAATATCGTAAATAGGACAGTTTCTCATTATGATTGGAAACCAATGAAAAAATGGTTATAATTGATTTACTATAATTGAGGGGGTGTATATTTATGAAAAAGTTTTTATTTGTCTTTCTTGTCTTAGCAATTGCATCAATGCTTTTTGCTGCTCAGTTTCAGCTAACCATTCTTCACACAAGTGATTTGCACGGAAATATTTTTCCAATTAACTATGCCACAAATCAACCATATTATGTTGGCTTGGGGAAAGTTTCAACGATATTAAAAAACACTTTGGCGGAAAACCCTGCCACAATCATCCTGGATACTGGCGATTTAATACAGGGAACACCATTGGAATACTATCATGCGAAAATTGACAACACTCCTGCAGACCCTATGGTTCTAGTTATGAATCACATGGGTTATAAAGCCACAGTAATTGGCAACCATGAATTTAACTATGGTATGAATGTTCTTGAAAAAGCCATTTCTGAAGCAGACTTTCCTTTCCTAAGCGCTAATATCGTCAAGAAGGGAACGGATGAGCCTTTCTTTAAACCGTACATTCTTTTCAATGTTGTCAGTGGTGATGACATTATCACTGTGGCTTATCTAGGTTTGACGACAAAATACATACCCAATTGGGAAGAGCCAAAGCACATAGAAATGTTGGATTTCCTGGATCCTGTTGAGGTTGCAAAGAAATACGTTCCGATGCTCAACGACGTGGCAGATGTTGTTATCGTAGGATATCATGGTGGCTTGGAAAGAGATCCTGAAACTGGTGAGCCAACAGAAGAGCTCACTGGCGAAAACCAGGGTTATCAACTGCTCAAAGAAGTACCCGGTATCGATGTGTTGCTTACAGGCCATCAACACAGAACGATAGCCACCATTGTTGATGAAGTCGTTATATCACAACCAAGTAATTGGGGAAAAGTAGTAAACAGAATTGACTTAACTCTTGAACTCAAGGACGGGAAATGGGTTATCTCTGATAAAAACATTTCATCAATCTCTTCAAAAACGGTTGATGCTGACCCGGAAGTGCTCGCTCTTGTTCAGGATTATGAAGACAAAGTCCAGGAATGGCTAGATCAACCTGTTGGTTTAGCCACCGGTGACTTCTATATAGACGATCCTATGATAGCGAGGTTAGCTGATAATCCGCTTATTGAGTTTATAAATAGAGTGCAGATGGATGCTAGCGGAGCACCAATATCGTCAGCCGCACTTTTTAACAATGATATCAAGGGCTGGAAAGCAGGACCTGTTACTCTAAGAGATATTAACGCTGTTTATATTTACCCCAATACATTAAAAGTTATCAGGGTAACAGGTGCTGATATTAAGGCTGCTCTGGAAAGAAGTGCTGAATACTTTAGCGTTGTGGATGGCGAGGTAACAGTAACGAAAAGTTGGGTTGATCCAAAACCAAGGCATTACAACTATGATATGTGGGAAGGAATTGATTATAAAATAGCAGTTAACAAACCTGTCGGAGAACGAATAATAGAGCTCAAATTCAATGGGAAGCCTATCGATCCAGATGCTGAATACGAGATTGTCTTGAACAACTATCGTGCAGGCGGTGGCGGCGGATACACAATGTTCCAGGGAAAACCTGTGGTTAGAGAGGTAATGCTTGAAGTTTCTGAAATAATTGCCGATTATATCATGGAACACGAAACCATCAGTCCTACCGTAGATGGAAACTGGGCAGTAGGTGTAGGTGATATTTATCAGATCAAATGGAATGACACCCTTAGAAAGATCGCGGAGGATTATGGCATTACTGTGAAGGAACTCATTCAGATGAATCCTTTCTTGAAAAATGTTGATAGAATAGACGCTGGGACACAATTGATGATTTTCAAACCTTTTGTTCCTGAACTGGTGCATTAAGCTGTTCATAATTCAAGCTTAAAAAAGAGGCCTTTAGGCCTCTTTTTTTTGCAATACAAAGCGTATTCCAAATGATCAAATTAGTTTCATATGATATATTGTATCTTAATCATACCCCCTCTTTGGTTCATTTCATAATATCATAATGTGTACATAATGTCGATTTTGCAAAGTGTTATAATTTACACACATTTGATAACCGAGGTGATACAATGGAGGTTGTAAAAAGGCTTAAAGCGCTTCTGAAGGAGATCTCTGTGATAAATTCATCTGTATCATTGATGCATTGGGATCAGAGGACGTATATGCCGTCAAAAGGGGCTGAAACCCGCGCAGAAGCTCTGGGATACCTTTCTGCACTCTCTTTCAGAAAATTGATCTCACCCGAAATGGGCGAATTGTTGGAAACTCTATCTTCTAAAAACGACTCAACTTCTCTTTCAGACCTTGAAGCTGCTCTTGTAAGAGTAGTAAAGCATGATTACGAAAAGGCAAAGGCGATCCCGCCAGAGTTATATCAAAAATTCGTGATTACATCTTCAAAAAGTCAGACAGCCTGGGAAAAAGCTAAAAAGGAAAATGATTTCGCGTCTTTTAGTCCCTATCTTGAAGAGATTTTGAAGCTTTTAAGAGAGATGGTAGAATTTTACGGTTATGAAGAAGATCCTTATGATGCGCTTCTTGACAATTACGAGCCTGGTATGACTACCTCAAAACTGGAACACATTGTCTCGGAATTAAAGCCCAAACTGATAAGCCTAATTGAAAATCTTTCAGCGCATGCTCCCATCGACGATTCTTTTCTGAAGGGAAAATTTTCAAAGCATGCTCAGAAAAAGCTCTCAATGGAGGCGTTAAAGTGCATAGGATATGACTTCAACGCTGGTAGGCTTGATGAAACCATTCATCCTTTCACTATAACCATTGGCACTGGAGATGTTAGAGTTACAACTGAATATAAACTTTCAGAATTCATAGCTTCACTTTATGGAACTATCCACGAAGGCGGGCACGCCCTTTATGAACAGGGTATCTCTCCGGAATTAAAATGGACTCTCCTTGACAGCGGCGCTTCAATGGGTATTCATGAATCGCAATCGAGAATGATGGAGAATATAATAGGAAGAAGCTACGAATTTCTCAGCTTCTTCTATCCTAAAATCCAAAGGGCTTTCCCAAAGACTCTGAAAGATGTGCCACTCGAGAGCTTTTATAGGGCAGTCAACAAAGTAAAGCCCTCTTATGTACGAATAGAAGCTGATGAAGTAACGTATAATTTACACATTATGCTCAGGTTTGAACTTGAGAAAGCCCTTATCAACCGGGAATTAGAGGTTAAAGATCTTCCTGATGCCTGGAATGCAAAAATGAATGAGTATTTTGGCATTGTTCCTCCTAGTGATTCTCTCGGTGTTCTTCAAGACGTTCACTGGGCCGGTGGAATGATTGGTTATTTCCCCTCCTACATGCTTGGCAATCTCTATGCAGTACAGTTTTTCAACTCAGCCTTGCAGGAAATTCCAGAGCTTAAGAAAGAAATTGCAGCTGGCAAACTTTCAACTCTAAGGGAATGGCTAAAAGAAAAAATTCACAAACACGGACGCATTTACAAGCCGGAAGAATTATGCAAACGTGCAACCGGAGAAGAACTCTCTCCCAGATATTTTATTGATTATGTAGAAGACAAATTTCGAAGAATATATGGGCTTTGAAAGATCGAGAACCGCATTTATAAGGGTCTAGGGTGTTAAGAATCGGGTCTAGGGTCTGGTTGTTGGGGTTTAGTAAAGACCAGACCCAAGACCCGTGTTGCTAAAACGCGCTATGAATTGCTAGCGCAATTGCTCTGAACTCCTGCGGAGTTGCCATCGTAATCACCCCCTA
>QNAR01000049.1 GCA_003643975.1 Thermotogae bacterium
CAGGATAGTCAACGGAATCCTCGGAATTTGTGCCTAAATCAATTACTTCGTGCCCAAGTTCTTTCAAATATGCGATTAAATCCTGTTTGAGAGAATATCCGGCGTGATCGGATGCAATCGCTATCTTCACTTTACTCACTCCTATCTATACCATCTCAGCAAACCAACAAGCTTTCCTTGAATCCTTACTCTGCTTGCTTCGACAACAATGGGAAGCATATCGGGATTCGATGGAATCAATCTGATCTTCGGACCATCATTCTCATACTTTTTCAGCGTGGCATTTTCGCCGTCTATAAGTGCAACCACGATGTCGCCGTTATTTGCCCAATCTTGTTTTCTGATAACCACATGATCCCCATTCATTATATGGGAGTCAATCATGCTGTTCCCGGTCACTTTGAGTATAAAATATTCAAATCCCCGGCGTATCATCCACATGGGAACAGGAATTGAATCTTCTCGATTTTCAATAGCCTGTATTGCTTCTCCAGCTGCGATTGTCCCCACTACCGGGAGCATCACGACGTCGTTCTCATCGGTTGTGAGTTTTCCATTTGCCTGCTTAATCACCCTGATTCCTCTGGAAACTCCAGTACGTTCAATGTATCCCTTCTTCTCCAGAGCCTCGAGGTGTTTTGCCACCCCTCGAGGCGAAGCAATGCCGAAATCGTTGCATATGTCCCTTATACTGGGTGGATACCCATTTAGTTTGATGAAGTTTTCGATATACTCCAAAATTTCCTTTTGCCGCTCTGTAAGTGTCACCCTTTCACCCCCTGATTCAATCAGCTATAACCGCCATGCTGGCAACGCTGTCATCCCC
The DNA here is from genome assembly GCA_003643975.1 of Thermotogae bacterium. Lineage (GTDB taxonomy): Bacteria > Thermotogota > Thermotogae > Petrotogales > Kosmotogaceae > Kosmotoga_B. Next base: position 827 of record QNAR01000049.1, read on the forward strand.
TTTTAATTCAACGATTTTCACGCCTTTTGTTATTCTTCGTGTTGGCCTTATTTGAGACACAGGAATCCTGATAGACATTCCGGCTTTTGTAATTACAATGAGTTCATCTTCATCAGTCACAACAAGCGCATCGATTACTTTCCCAATTCTGTCAATACCATATAGATTTTTCAATCCCATTCCGCCGCGATTCTGGGGCCGATATTCACTGAGTGGCGTTCTTTTCCCCACACCCCATTCCGTGGCTGTGAAAAGATAACGCTGATCATTGGCAGCTACAATGCTGCTTGATACCACCATATCGTTTCCACGCAATTTTATTCCTATAACACCTGCTGCGCTTCTTCCCATGGATCTTATTTGAGTCACTGGAAATCTGATTACCATACCCAGTGCCGTGGATATGAGAACCGTATCGTCTTCATGTTCACTGATCATGGCGCTTACTACTTTATCGCCCTCATTGAGAGTAATTGCCTTTATGCCAGAGATTCTGGAATTTGCAAAAGCGGCAAATGGAGTTCGCTTGATTTTGCCCTTTTTTGTCGTGATGACCAGCGCTTTACCTTCGAGATTTTCCTTACGAGCAGAAAGAACAGCCTGGACCGTTTCATCGGGGTCAATTTTCACGTAGTTAGCGAGAAGCTTTCCCCTTGAATCACGCGAAGAATAATCAAGCTCGTGATTGTTAATGAGATAAGCTTTCCCCTTCGAAGTGATAATAACGGTCTTGCTAAGGCGAGTAGTGGTAAGGATGTTAGTCACGAAATCTTCGTTTTTGGTTTTTATTCCCCGAACTCCTTTTCCTCCTCTCCCCTGCATTCGATAACTTTCAAGGGGGGTTGACTTTATATAGCCTTTATGAGTTACGGCGACCACGATATCATCATCGGGTATTACATCTTCTACATTGAAATCTCCAGATATATCATTGGTGATCTTTGTCTTTCTTGCATCACCGTATTTTGCATTGATCTCCTCGAGCTCCTCTTTTATTATCTTGTAGATATTCTTGGGATCAGAAAGTATCTTCCGGTAACCGTCAATTCGAGAAACAAGTTCGCGGTATTCCTTTACCAATTTGTCTATCTCCAGTGAAGTCAATTTTCCAAGACGCATATCGAGTATAGCTTGGGCTTGAGATTCACTGACATCAAGAGTTTCAATGAGATTGTTTGTGGCGTGCTGGGTGTCAGGAGAGTTTCTAATTATATCAACTACTGTATCAATCGATCTTGTAGCCTTTGTAAGTCCCTCAACAATATGCGCACGTTTGGAGTCCTGTTCCAGGTCGTATTCAGTGCGTCTTGTGATGATTTCGAATCGATGGTTAATGAAGGACTTGAGCAATTCCCTCAAAGTCATTACCTTCGGGCGTTTCTTTTCATCTATAACGAGCATCTGGGCAGTGTATGAAACCTGCAGAGATGTGTGTTTGTACAGAAGGTTGAGAACTACATTTGGATCTGCACCACGTTTCAATTCGACAACGACTCTCAGACCTTGCTTGTCTGACTCATCACGTATGTTCCTTATCTGTATATCCCTGTGATTCTGGGCTGCAGAAGCCATTTGCTCAATCAAGTCAGCTTTCGAAACCGAGTATGGGATTTCCGATATTACTATGCACAGGTTTCCCCTTACTTCTTGAATCTCTGCAACACCTCGTATGACGAAACGACCTTTTCCCTCGGTGTAGATCTTGCGCATGCCATCTTTGTCCATGATTATCCCACCTGTGGGGAAATCAGGACCCTTTACGTAGTTAAGGAGCTCTTCGTTGTCAATTTCCGGGTTATCGATAAGTGCATCAATGGCAGCAACCAATTCCCTTAAATTGTGCGGTGGGATATTAGTCATCATTCCAACTGCTATTCCAGAAGCCCCATTCATGAGCAAATTCGGAATACGGGATGGCAAAACAACAGGTTCTACAAGCGAGCCATCAAAGTTCGGCATCATATCAACGGTGTTCTTGTCTATGTCTTGAAGCATCTCTTCGGCAATGTTTTTAAGCCGTGCTTCAGTATAACGCATTGCAGCTGGTGGGTCCCTGTCTACAGAGCCGAAGTTCCCCTGACCGTCTATAAGCGGGTAGCGCATGGAAAATGGTTGGGCCATACGAACGAGGGTATCGTAGATAGCCATATCGCCATGAGGATGAAATTTACCCATTACTTCCCCAACGATTCTTGCGCTCTTTTTGAAAGACTGGTTGTGCCTAAGCCCAAGGGCTAACATTCCATATAGGATTCTCCTCTGAACAGGTTTTAAGCCATCTCTCACGTCCGGAATAGCCCTACCAACTATAACACTCATGGAATAGAGCATATAAGCATCTATCATTTCATCGTTGATCGGTTTTGGTATTATATTTTCTGGCATTCAAGACCTCCTCTCAAAATTCGACTCAGGATATTTTAGCTCCGGGCTCTACATCCCGATGAACAGTCAGTACCGTCAGCTTTTGTCCATCCTTTGCCGCAAGTAACATGCCCTTTGACTCTTCGTCCATTAATCTGGCCGGCTTCAAATTAGTGACAACCACGACTTTGAGCCCGATGAGTTTTTCAGGCTCATAGTGCTGGGCTATGCCAGCCACTATCTGCCTTCTTCCGAGATCTCCGAGATCTATCTGAAGTTTGAGCAGTTTTTTTGATTTCTTTATTTTTTCCGCCTCAAGTATTTTTCCAATTCTGAGCTCCACCTGCGCGAAATCTCTTATTTCGATGAGATTCGCAGTTTCTTCGATTTCCGCTTTCTCGCTGGCAGATTCTTCAGAAACCCTTGATACCCAGCGATGTTCCTTAAGGTCAATCCTCGGGAATAGAGGGGAGCCGTGCACAATGCTTAAGCCCGCTTCAAGTCGTCCCCATTCAAGGGTTTCAAAGTTCTCCACCGCTTGTTTACCAATGCGCTTGAAAATCTCATTGGCTGTATCAGGCATGATAGGTGCTATCATGAGGGAAACAAGTCTCAACACCTCAGCAAGGTTGTATAGTACGGTATTCAAGCGTTCTTTTTTATCCGGGAGTTTTCCCAACTTCCATGGCTCTGTAAGGTCTATGTATTTATTACCGTATTTCACCAGCTCCCATATTGTTTCAAGAGCTTGTGTGAATTTCAGTTTGTCCATGTACTCTTTGTAAGCAGTAACAGTCTTTTTGGCAAGCGATATGAGCCCTTTGTCAACAGTGTCATTTTCAAAGGGTTCGGGGATTATATCATCGTTGAACTTTTTGATCATCGCCTGCGTTCTATGAAGCAGGTTTCCAAGATCGTTAGCCAGGTCGGCATTGATACGGGTAATGAGGTTCTCTTCGGAGAAATCTCCATCACGTCCAAATTGAATATCTTTCAACAAATAATATCGAACCGCATCGTTACCATAGGTTTTCACGAATTCTCTGGGATCTATGGCATTTCCCAGTGATTTGGAAATTTTCTGTCCATTCACTGTTAACCAGCCATGGGCATACACCTGTTTGGGAAGAGGAAGTCCTGCAGACATGAGCATTGCAGGCCAGATCAACGAGTGAAAACGATTGATTTCCTTTCCAATAAGGTGCACATCGGCAGGCCAGTACTTTTCAAATTTCTCCATATCATGAGGATAACCTATGGCACTAATATAGTTTATCAATGCATCAACCCAGACGTAGATCACATGTTCGGGATCATCAGGCATAGGGACACCCCATTTGAAGGAAGTTCTGGTTATACTGAGATCTCTTAAACCGCCTTCGAGAATTTTGAGCATTTCATTGCGTCTGAAATCGGGCTGAACGAAATTGGGATTTTCCCTGAAGAGCTTCAACAGCGCATCGTTGTATTTTGAGAGCCTGAAGAAATAATTCTCTTCTTTGACCCTTTTCACCTCTCTACCACAGGAGGGACAGATTTTTTCCTTTCCAATGTCTTCCTCAGTCCAGAAAGTTTCGCAGGGTACGCAATACCAGCCTTCATATTGACCTTTGTAAATATCCCCGTTTTCCTTCATCTTTTTAATGAAATGCTGAACAGTATTCATATGAATCTCATCAGTGGTGCGAACAAACTGATTGTTGGTTATTTTGAGCTCTTTCCAAAGTTTTTGGAATTTACCCGCCAGTTCGTCACAAAAAGCTTGGGGTGACATGTTTCTGGCTTCAGCTGCCTGTAGAACTTTCTGACCGTGCTCGTCTGTACCCGTCAAAAAAAAGACATCGTAGCCATCCAGCCTTTTATACCTCGCAACAACATCGGCTACGATTGTTGTGTATGCCGACCCTATATGAGGCTCAGAGTTTATGTAATAAATAGGCGTGGTGACATAAAACGTATCTTTCATCGATGCACCTCCAATAATCGATTATAACATTTTATATGTATACAACCGTATAGCCTTTATTGTGTTTATTCAAGAGTAGAGCTTATGACATCATAAATCTGCAGGAAGTTTTTCATGCGTTGCTTTAATTTATCTGATGTCACTGTTTCTATTTTATCAGCGATTAAGGCTTTTATACCGCTGTAAGTCATTAAGACTTCTTCCATAAACTTTCTATACAGGGTTACATTTTCAATAAGATGTTCTTTGGCATATTTAAAGCAGAGTTCCAGGGTATCATCAGGTATTCCATATCTCCCGCCATTCCACATTGCTACGCTGATAAAGGCGTGCTTTCCTGCAATGTCGATGAGCATCTTCATTGCTTCTTCAGGTTGATCTTGTGTTGTCACAACAGCATTCATGTATTGTGAATAAATACTCTCCCAATCAGGATACCTACTCCAGGTTCCTGGTAATAGCGTTACAGCAAGGTCGTAGTAATAAATGGACATTTCGGCGGTGTAATCCTTCAACTTTTCAACCAAAGAGCGCAATTTTTGCATATCAAGACCATTGACTTTTTGTGGCATTTCTAAAAGATAGGCCTTTAGGTTTTTGTAAAGCTGTTCATACAAGCTTCCGACGATTTTAGGAGTTTGGCGTTCACTGAAAAAGATCATAGAAGCTTCATAATAGTCGATGGCATCCAGGGTCATCTGTATCTGAGCTAAAAGGTTGACATCTATCTGGAATGAGATTTGATCCGAGATAGCGCTTCCGTAGCTTTCAAAAAAAGCCTTGAATGGAACTGTCCTTATTTCTTTTTCTGGCAGAGGTATAATATCTGTTCCTTTAAATTCTTTCACTATCAAATCTGCATAAGGGTCTTCACCCACCAAAACCTTTATTTTATCTTTTAAAGAATAGCCTTCAAGCGAAAGCCTTTCGGGTTTTACGCCAAATCCCCCCAGATACCATAGTGGCTTTCCAAAAACCGGATAAATGCTAAAAGACTTTCTAAAATGGATTACGGCACTGTTATAATACTCCTGGGCCTTGTTTTTAAGAAGTTTTGCCCGGTCTAGATAATCCAGAAGCTGTTTTCTTATATTTTCGATTTCGTTTTTTCGCTCTTCTTCCGCTTTAATGCTCAACTGTAGCGATGAGAGATTTGGGTATTTTTTTCTCAGCTCGCTTCCGCGTACGCTGAAATACTCGGCAAGATTTTTCAAATAGGCGTAGTTGCCGCTGAAGTGCTCAAGGTCATATAGATACTTGTTTACAGTGTTGATATCAGCTTTCGAATATTCTTTCAAATAAGCATAATAATATTGCTGATCCCTCTGACCCATTCTAAAATAACCTTCTCCGGCATAAGCAGTTGTTTTCAAAAAAGTGATTACAGCAAAAAAAACAATTATAATAGCCGCAGAGAAGGATTTCCCTATTTTCATTTCCTTCTGTTGATCGTTGAAATAGACTCCAACAGCAAGTGAAAGCAGAAAAACTCCACCCATTAGATTAGGTTGCATGTGAAGCGGGAATTCGAACATGCTGTGAAGCGATAGGGAAAATATCCCGGCTCCTATGGCTCCATATAATAACAGATTGGTTCTATCCTTTATACGGAATAGCCTTCTAAAATACGTCCAAACCAAAAAGATCATAAACAGCAGTATCATTGCAAAGCCCAACAGTCCCGTTTCACTGAGGGATTGAAGATAATCGTTGTGCGTTCTTTTGAAATTATTCCACACTGCGGAATACTCTGGATGATCTGCAATTACGTTTGGGGTGTACAGTAAATGGTAAAGCTGAAAGGTGCCGATACCACTACCAACGAGTAGTCTCAATTTATTTTTTGGTTCTATCCATTGATATACGGAATTCAACCAGGCGGAAAATCTCTCTTTCCATGAGTTTGAAGAAGTCAGCGCGTACTCCAGCCTTTTCGTTACGCTGAGTTTTCCCCCCCCTGTTAAAACAGAAGGCGTCAAATAGAGGTAACTCATAACAGCAATGATAATCAATGCCAGTAATACAAAAAGTAGTACTATTCTCTTTTCCTTTCGATCTGAGGAAGCTCGCTCAAGACGTTTCCTGAGTAAGAGATAAAAACCCGCAAAGAGCAAATTGCCGATGAAAATCCCCGTTATCACGGTTCTGGTTTCTGCAATAAATATAGCTGAAATCATAGGAATCATGAAAACCAGCATAGAAGCCTTCAAAAGGATTTGTTTCCAAAATGCGCTCCCAAAAAGCCTTTTAAGAGGTGTAGCGCTTGCTATGAAATAGAAGACCATCGGGAGTGCCATCCCCATGTAATCCGAGACGAAATTTGGGTTGCCTATGGTCGATCTCGCTGAAGCCCTGGTAAAAGGTTCTCAGATTTTTCCAAGAAAGAGGTCATAGCCAACATAGTAATTCAACATCGCGTCAATTGCTACCACGGTAGCTCCCATTATGAAAAAAAGCATACTCAATTCTATTTTCGTTCTCGTGTTCATCTTGTTGGACAGATAAATACCCGTCAATGGAACAAAGAGCGCAAAGAGCGCAACGTCCAATGAATATCTCAAATACTGGGGGTTGTCAATTTGAACAGAAATAAGCGAAAAAATCGCAGCTATTCCGAATCCCAGAGCAAAGAGATGAGCATAAGTATATTTGAATCTGATCTCTTTTTTCCTCAACACATTTAGCAGCAAGATGATGGAAAAGCCCACCGCGTATATCAGGTGTTTGCCTGTTGAAGGTTCGTGAGTAAAGCCTTTAACGAGGAAAAGTGGTACAACAAGCAGTAAAAGAAGATATATCACAAGTTCAGCGTCGATGATTTTCTCTCTTCTTTCTCTCACTATCATCCACCTCTATCCTAATATATTGTCCAGCAATGTCATTATGATAAACCCAAAAATGAGAGAGTACGTTGAAAGCAGTTCAAATCCCCCGCTATGGGTTTCTGGAATGACTTCATCGCTTATCACGTAGAGCATCGCACCACCAGCAAAGGCCATGGCATATGGCAGCAAAGGTTGGGCAATGACAATAAGCAAAGCGCCTACTAGTCCTCCAGCGACTTCAACAGCTCCTGTTAAAAAGGTTATCCAGAACGTTTTGCCTCTTTTATACCCGGCACCTGTAAGGCTTGCAGCAACTGCTGCCCCTTCCGGAATGTTCTGAATGCCTATTGCCACAGCTATGGTTATTGCTTCTTTTGTGAAGGCTCCTACCCCGACTGCCATACCCTCAGGAAAGTTGTGAATTGTAATGGCGATAACGAATAACCATATTTTTGCCAGTTTTGAATGGGGTAACGGCCCTTCATAACCCTTTATCAAATGCTCATGGGGAGCAAATTTGTCCATAATGTGTACGAAAATTCCACCAAGCAAAAACCCTACAACAAACCTCAATGGGCCACCAAGCTCTATAGAAGGTACCACTAGACTAAAAGCAGTGGCAGCCAGCATCACCCCAGCGGCAAAACCAAGCAACATGTCCAAAGCTTTTCGGCTAACTTCCTTTCGCCATAAAAGAAAAGGTATGCCACCTGATGTGGTGGCCATTCCTGCAATGGAGCTGTATAAAATCCCTTTGAAAGCAGGACTCATACTTGTTACTCCTCCTTATGCCCCCTCTTTTTCTTCTTGCCCTTTTCGCCATAGTAGTAATAATAGTAATAGTAATAACCGGAAGTGTGCTGGTTAACACCGTTCACCAGTACCCCAAGCAATGGGGCTCCAATGGTTCTAAGGTTGTTTATGGTTATCCTGAGCCCATCTTTAAGCGCTATACCGGGTTTTACAACTCTCTCTGGGTGGAGTTGCCCAGGCGTGTAATAACAGCAATTTCTTCCGGGTCACCTGATTCTTTAAGTCCACCAGCTTCTGCTATAACTCTTGTCAGGGTTATCCCATCCAGGTACTTGAATAC